>CAZDJH010000288.1:0-1275 GCA_964505645.1 uncultured archaeon
CACTTAAATAGTTTAAATATGATCTTGTCAAAAAATGAGATCGAAGTCAATGGCATATATTCAAAAGCACCCCCAAATCAAAGAATTGGAGAATGCGCCTCCAATCACTATTTTTCTGTATATATAGATTTACAAACCAATCTCGCCAAGAAGTAAAAGTAAATTCAAGAACCATACATAAATCTATGAATATAAAAATCATCCAATCATATCTCTCTTAACCCAAAGCTAATGATCAATCTAAGAAATTTTGTCCTATCGATAATTAAAGTCGCTATTGAATTATCCTTATAATTGGGATCTCACTTTCGCATGAGAAGGTTTAAATATCTGAACTTTTATTACTTAACTAAGACGGGGAGATCTTCTATTACAAGTCCAAAATTATTCCTTCAACAAACTAATTGGTGGAAGAGTATTAACTGGGGCACAATTGAGCTTTTAGTATGTAAGCACCAGGAGAAGATTTACAATGCGGCAAAAAAAGGTAAGAATTACCGAGTGAAAACCTTAATGAGACAGTTAGTCAACTCCGAATACGCTAAACTCTTGGCAATCGATATTATGACCCGAAGGAATAGCGGGAAGGACAGTGCGGGTATAGACCGAAAACTCTATTTAACTCCTAGACGGCGTATGGAATTAAGCAGCGAAAAGTTTAATTATAAAGCGTATCGGTTTCAACCAGTAAGAGTGTTCTACATTCCAAAGAATAAAAGGAAAAATTCGAGTGTTGAGAGGGAGCATAATTCGAGAAAAGAAGGAAAAAAAAACGAGGAAAATAATAGTAATAATATATATAACACTCATGAAAAGAGTAAGAAGCGTCCAATTGGGTTAATGACAATAAGAGACCGGGTGATGGCAAAAATTCTTTCGTTTGCATTGACGGCAAAGTGGGAGGCGCTTTTTGAATCCAATGTCGTTGGCTATCGTCCGGGCAGGAGTATCATGGACGCGATCCAGAAAATATGCGCAAGGTTATTAAGGGGGGGAGGGGTAATCTTAGATGCCGATATTAAGAACTTCTTCGGCAATATAGTGCACGAGGCAATCTTAGATAAGATTGATATATTTCAGGGGATTATTCGGAAAATCTTAACGATTGATCAGTGGGAAAACGGGAGAAGAATCCGAAATATAAAAGGGATCATCCAAGGAAGTCCTATTAGCCCCATTTTAGCTAATATAGCATTGCACGGAATGCAAACGTTAATTGAAGCCCCATATAAAACAATTTGGAGAACCAAAAATAAACACAGTTCCAAATCCGTA
>CAZDJH010000288.1:1375-5706 GCA_964505645.1 uncultured archaeon
TCTAAATCTAAATCTAAATCTAAATCTAAATCTAAATCTAAATCTAAATCTAAATCTAAATTAAAATCCAGATTCAAATCTAAATCCAAAAAAAAATCTGGAATCAAACGTGATATACCCCCCAAGATCTCATTAGTACGATATGCCGATGATTTTATTGTAACGGCTCCCTCAGTCAAGATCATAAAAGAAAGTGTCTTACCACGATTACAAATATTTCTTGGAAAACGAGGTTTAACATTGAATGAAGAAAAGACAAGCATAAAGAGGCTAAAAGAGGGTTTTAATTTCTTAGGTTTCTCTGTAATAAGGGCCAATAATAGAATTATCGTGCGCCCTCCCGAAAATACGCCCTATGACCCTCTATTTTTCTCTTTGGATTTGAATGGATAAAATTCTAATTTACGATTCATGCATTTTTAACATCTGAGAATGATAATAAACAATATTATCAAGATACACTAGGAACCCTCAGCCATAACATTTTCATTGGGCTTCAGTTGATGAAAAACCTAATTGCATTTAAACATCACATGCCATTTGAATTCAAGTCTAAATGATCACTAGTCTATTTTAATAATATTGATAATAAATAATAACTTAACCAAGAGTAATTATTTCATATTTCATCAAATTTTATCCCGCTTTATTCAGAGAATTTTTATATGTTCGATCTCTGTATGCTTCTTTAGATAATAATAGAATTTCGTAACCGAACCATGGTGAAGATACACTTGTTTTGGTCGAGTTTTTTTCACAAACTCCACTAAATGAAAAAAGTCGCAATGATCGCTAAAAGGAAAGTAGTAATCGACTATAAATTCTCTTTGAAACCTCTCGTTTAAAACGTTCCCCGAAAGAATTGCTACTTTTACCCCCGCCGAAACGAGGTTTTTATAGGGGGAATTAAAAAAGCTATACCGAGGAACCAATAGGACGTAGTCGTTCCTTTCATTTAACCTCTTTTGATTGAAATCTTTGTAAGATTCCCAATTGGGAAATTCTATTCCATTTTCCTCTAAAATTCTTGTATTTATGGCGATTTTTCCATCAAGAATAATCTTAAATGACGGTTCCAAGATTTTAAGTAAATTTTGGCTCTTCCCGAAGGCATAGGATAATAAAATTACGGGATGATTTTGCGAGAGTTGCGTTTTTATGCAATTATTTATTTGTTTTTTAAGATTTTCCGCTGTTGGAAAAACATATTGAGGAGAGCCAAACGAACATTCTGTGATTAGATAGTCGCATTTAATCGGCTTTAAATTAGCTCTAAAGCTTGGTTTTCTTCCACTTATAAAATCGCCGGTATACAATATATTTTGAGAGCCCTCAATAAATAGACTGGTTGAACCAAATGTATGACCATTTTGAATAAGCTTAAATTTAACTCCTTTAAATTGGATTTCTTTGACATTATCATTTCTCTTCGGAACCAGTTCCCCCCCATCGGGAATTCGAAACTTTCCTCCTGTCCTCGATTCCGCTATTTGCTTGGTGATTGACGAGCAAAGGAATTTTGCCTCCAGTTCTCCTTGTTCTAATTTCTGATAATCTGTTGATGGAATATTTGGGATATGGTCCATATGGGCATGGGAAATAAAGATCACATCGGCGTTATGATCCCAGCAATCTAAGGCAATGGTGATACCATCAATGGAAACTAATTTTCGCCCATTTATGCTTTCAATCCCTATTCTATTTTTAGTGGCCTCCCTTTTAGATGCAATACTTCCCGTTTTATGCCTATTAATGAAGTAATCCAATCTTTCTTCCGGATTATCCCCTAAATAGAATTCCACGTTAGCCTACACCCCCAAACAGTAGTTTTTACATTCACAATCCCTGCATCGGTTTTCAATTGGCGTTTTCTCGGGCATGGTTTCTGAGATTATTATGTTCTGAATTGCTCTTACTTTTTTTATAACATTAAATTTATCTTCACCATTAATAGAATATTGCTTCATCGTATCCGATTTTGAATAATAGATCTTTACCTTATTGACTAAAAAATCAAAATTATTTTCCAATAAAATGGCTTGGGCTGTCACTTGCATCTTATCCGGATTATTGAGTGTCCCCTTGGGTATATTTCCTGTTTTAATCTCTACTGGAAATGCTTGATGTCCATCAAATATGAAATAATCGATCAATCCGACCAACCCCAATTTCGGCAGGGTTAAATAGATGTTATAATATTTTTGGATATCTTTTTCACTATTGCCCATTTTTTTCTGTAAACGCTCATGTTCCTCCGTTCCGTATTTCATTTTATACGTTTCTCGCTTGGGGGCGTTAAGAACATACCGAAAATAGATTCTTCTCTTACAATAGCTATATTGCCGAACCTCCTCTGTCCCAATAATCGGCTGCTCATACAGATGTACTTTTGGGCTTGTATTCCTGATTGAATTCAATTGATATGCATTCATAATAAAATCCTTCAATATATTATTTTCACCTTGATTTTTTTTATTCATTTTTACCTTCTTGGTTTCAGATTTTTATTATTTTATTATTTATCTATTTTAGTTAATTGGATGATTATACTATAGATTGTACCTTAAATAGTGTACTACATTGAAAGGATATCTTCAATGATTTTATACCCCTCGCTGAATTTTGACTGGACGGTGATCGCATTTCGATGGCAGCGGTCGCATACGGGAATAATCCGTACATCGCAACCCTTCAGCTTATTTAGTAATTTCCTCAGTTTTATTGCGATTTCCTCTGCAAGGTTACTTGTTAATTCCCCAAAAAAGACCGAATAATTCAAGCGAATTAAATTGTAGGACAATAGGATGTCCGAAATTTTCTTACGAAAAGGATCATACTCCACAGGTACATCATAGATGATAATATATCTCATTTGCTTTACCATTGATTCTGGTTTTGGTTTTATTTTGTTTCTTTATTTTTTATTTTAAATTTTAAATTTTAAATTTTTACTCAAATTGTGTCTTTCTCTCTCTCTTTTGGTTTTCGATTTTAAGATAAAACTATTCACTATTCTTTTACCAATTCATAATAAAGGGTTTGTAACCAGAGGTTGAACCAATTAAATAATTCGCCACCTTTCTTGATTGCCGAATCATTTCTTTTTTATAATTAACCTTTGTTTTTGTTTTACGTTTGTTTTTTCCTTGATTATTCCGATTTAATTCAAAAATGTGCTCTGCTTGGCTACCACCTGCTATCTCCTCCCTTAAGCTTCTGTAAAATAGTGATTTACTCTCCTTTTTTAACCTATACCCGTGAATTGTGTTCTTAAAATCTTCCTTCTTTAATTGCCCCGTTATTAACAGTCTAGTCACTAGTCTATCTACAACAGGTTGCCGAAACTCTTCCAGCAAATCTAATGCCAAAGATGGTTTTCCCGAACGATCGCTGTGAAGAAATCCGCCGTACAATTCCAATCCTGCTGCCGCTATTCCAATTGTGACGTGCCCTTGGAGTACAGTATATCCCAAGGATAAAAGGGAATTTAAAGGATCTTTTGGAGGGCGCCTTGTTCGGTGTTGTGTCTTTAATCCCAAAGGAAATAAGGCACCCAATTCTCTGAAATATATTTTCGCGACAAAACCCTCAATACCCATTAATTCTTGCCGGTGATGGTATATCTTATCTCCTTTCGTTAACTTTTTTGAAAATGTTAATAGTTTACTAGTTGCTCCTTCAATTCGATCTGCCGCATGCCTTAATCTCCGATATTTTTTAGGTTTGGACTGTTTGCGATTTTTGGCAAAATACTTTAACAACCTGCGCTTGTTTTCTATTGAAGCATAAACAAATTGTGTTGCGAGATGGATCCCTCGGAAATCTTCATACGCAGCTAGCTGATGACGCCGTGTAAGCACGGTGCCGACATTAACAAAAGGAGTATAAATTCCATATGGACTCCCTAAAGAAGTATATATTATATTAACCGCATAAGAAGAAAGCGCCTTTAAGGCTTGGGTTGTAATTTGGACACCCGTTCCTATAATTATACTCTCCACCTCCCGCATTGCTACCTCTTTATTCCATCCGTTTGGTCCCGATATTTTGATCATTCCTTTTCTTTTACTAACCCGTATCCCAGGCGTCTCTAAGATAATATCCATATTTTTATCCCCTCCGTACTTACTCTCATTGTTTTCATTTTTAATATATATACCTCCCGCTAACCTGATTCAAGTTAAGGATTGTTGGTTGGCTTGATTGGTTTGACGCTGCAATTACTTCTTTCCCGAATGCGCCTAAAATTCTATAAATCTCGGGATCTTCGTATTGCTCGGTAAACTTGATATGCTCAAATGGACAAAATTTATTCAAAAAGTCTGTAAATA
>CAZDJH010000289.1:0-5692 GCA_964505645.1 uncultured archaeon
GTATAGGGGAAAAATTTAAAATCTTTCATGTATTTTTGACACGAAAAATCTCTAAAAGATAAGTTTATTCTCCAATAAATTCGGTATCTTTTTTCTCCTTAAGTGCTTTAATAGATCTTCTGAAATCCTTGCTTCTAAGTGTTTTTTTCCATCCCTTATTTTCTAAATCAAGCTGTTTCTCAATAATATCCCGAAATTGGGCGTGAATTGTCTTTTTCATTAATTTTATGGTTAAGATTGGACCTTTAGGGGGAATTAATCGTAAAGCTTGTTCTCGGGCGTAGGGAATTAATCTTTCGGGGGAAAGAACCTTATTAATTCCTAAATTTAACTCGTATGCCTTTTGAGCGGAGATTCGGTCTCCAAAATAGAAAAACTCCTTTGCCCTCTGAAACCCTATAACAAGCGGCAGTAAATAGGATGTTGCAAAATCAGGCATCACAGCACGTTTTACAAAATATAAAGCAACCCATGCGTCTTTGGAAATATAAATCAAGTCTGAACAAACTAATGGTAAAGTAAAGCCCCCTCCCACGGCTAAACCGTTAATGGCGGTGATTACAGGCTTTTCAAAATCCCAAAACTTTAAGCATAACTTTTTCGATGCCATATCGGTTAGATTCAGCTCGTCACGATGACTTTCGGGGACATTTTTTAGGAACTCCTCATTAAAGTAGCCCCCAGAACTAAAGGCATTTGCCTCCTTGCATCCTGTTAAGATCATTACTTTTACTTCACTATCTTTAGCGGCATTATCAACCGCATACCATAACTCCAATAACGTAAGAGGTGAGAGCGCATTTTTAATCTCTGGTCGATTGAGAGTCACAGTAAGAATTCCGCTTTCCTCCTTCTCGTATAAAACATCTTTAAATTCGTTTGGTTTCATCTTTTTAATGTAAATGTAATTTTATTAGTATTATTAATAGAATTATTTGGGTTATAATCCCGCATCCCATTTAAATTCGAAGCATTATTGCTTCTAAAGGTCCGCCCTTTTATGTTTCTTATGTGCACTTTTTTCAATTGGAGTGTATTCTTCTCGAGTCTTGCCTTGAAATCTATTTTGGTCCGCTTGCTTTGTAAAGTCAAATTCGCAGGCCCAACAATTCCCTTCTACGGTAATGACGGAATCAAAGCATTTTTGACAGTATTTCACATAACATTGAGGGCAAAAAACGATTTTCCCCTTTATCTCCCCTCTATGAATGAGACAAAGTTTTTTGGCCGCAAAGTATTCTGATAATAACTTAATGGTGAGTTCCACATTTATCAATAATATCATGTAGCCTATAAGGATTGCTATGGGGATTATCGGAAGGGGAATATAATTTTCCAAGGTAGTGGAAAGGAGAATTAATAAAAATCCCAAAAAGGCCCAAAAAAATCGCAGAAAACCTTTTAACCTAATTCTATATAAAATAGTTATAAATATTACAAACATTATAAACGCCGCATAATAAAGCCCAGAATAAAGGATATATCGAGTAATTTCTTCAAATGGAAGTAAAATAGGAAGTAAAAAGAATAAACTAATGCATAAACTCGTGATAAGGATAAATGAAATAGTTACAATATGTTTTTTTGAATTTATTATATAAATATCAAAAAATTTAACCATAAAACAGAAGCTAAAATAGAGCAGATTATAGCCCGCATATACGAATTGAAAATGAAGTAGAGACCCGTCTCCGTTGGTCCATTTCTCGAGGTCTGAAAGCAAAAACATCAAACGGATAAGAGCAAATCCAAATAATAAAAACGCACCAGATGTAAAAAATTGCTTACGCATCGTAAATTCTTTCTTTTTTGCTCGAGCACGAAATAATAGAATAATTCCTGAGATAAATGCAAAAATAATAACAATAGACCATGAAAGCACCTTAATCTCATGGTAAGCAAAGATTTCTGGAAATAATTCTTGAAATATCATACATTTAACCTTTAAAAAAGGAAATTTTTAAATTCTCAATTATTATATTCAGAGATTTATTATCTTCCATTGTTTATTAAATTAGTCATTATTTAATTATTGATTGCGACTTCTTGCCCATAATTGTAAAAAATAATACTTACATATCAATACAACATCTAACATAAAAAGCATTACAGATAAAGGCAATATATAAGAGACCTCTTATTTTAGAAAATATTTTTAACAAATATACCTTTCTATATCTCTTATTTAATATAAAAATCTTAATATTAGAACAAATTTGTCATTTTACACAAAATAATGAAAAGAAAAAAGTATGATTACTTTATAGCTTCTAATGAGAAAAAACACTTAATGATGGTTGTGGTTTTGAAATGAGATTTATTAAAGAACCTGAAAAAAGGATCGAAATTATTGATGAAGTGGAAGTTCTAGTAGTTGGAGGGGGTCCAGCAGGAATAGGTGCTGCTATAGCTTCAGCAAGAAGCGACAAAAAGTGCCTATTAATAGAACGATATGGCTATTTAGGAGGGATGGCAACAGGCGGGTTGGTTTTACTTGTAGGGCCTTTTTCAGATAATAAAAAAGAGGTCCTCGGAGGTATTGCTAGAGAATTAATAACTCGTTCTATAGAACTCGGTTGGGCGATCTGGAATAAAAATCATCAAGGCTACGCCACGGTGGATCCTGAAGGTCTAAAATATATGGCAAACCAAATGGTGAAAGAAGCCGGGGCTGAACTTCTGATGCATTCATTTGTAACTCAAGCAATAACAGAAGATAATACCATAAAGGGGCTCATCTTTGAAAGCAAGAAGGGACGGCAGGCAATTCTTGCAGATATTGTGATCGATGCAACTGGAGATGGTGATATCTGTGCATCAGCAGGTTGCGAGTTTGAGCAAGAACATCACCCATGGGGGATATCTTTAGTGTGCCGCATTGGGGGTGTTAATATCAAAAAAACAAGAGAATTTCAAGAAATACACCCAGAAGAATGGAACCAACTTAAAGAAATAATGGAGAAAAAGGGGTTTACCTCAAGTTGGATGGAAACTATAGATGAAGGGGTCGTTTGGTGTGATAGTTCCTTTTATCCTAATAGAGATCCCCTTGACCCTAAGGAATTGACCTTCGTTGAAGTTCAGTCCCGGGAACTTATATTTAATTCCATCGAATTTTACCGAGAAAATCTTCCTGGATTCGAAGATTGTTATCTTATTGATACTGCATCGCAAATAGGAGTGCGGGAGACAAGGCGGATAATAGGAGAATATATACTAAAATCAGAAGATGTTAAAACGAGTCAGGACTTTCATGACAAGGTTTTTGTTGGGAGCACGGAGATTTCACCAAGGATTCGTTATTATTTGCCCTACCGTTCTCTAATTCCAAAAAATATGAAAGGATTATTAGTTGCAGGGAGATTTATTTCTTGTACTCATGATTGTCTTGATCTAATCAGAACTATATCGCCATGTATAGCGATGGGACAGGCAGCAGGGACAGCGGCAGCATTATCGATCGAGAAGGGGGTAATTCCGAAGGAACTTAATCCGAAAAAGATTCAAGAAGCATTAATAAAAGATGGAGTATTACTTAAATAATTTTCAAATGAGAATAAGGTAAACCTTATCTCTTTAACATAAATATATTAACTCCATAGGGTTCCATTTTAAACCTAAGTAGCTTCGAATCAATGATCTCGAATTGTAAATTATAATACTCCTTTACATTAGGCCAAATACGGGAAAGTTCTATTGTGCATGTCTGCTTTTTGAACTCGTGATTGACTGCAATAAGTAAGGCTCTTTCCTTATCTTGATCAAATAGTATTCCTACTTCCACGAATGGATTATCTGATTTCAGATTTGAATTAAAATTGGCCCATTTAAATATGCTTTGATAGATTTTCAGTGCAGGCTCATCCCTGTAAGAATTCCGGATTCCCGTGTGGTTTATTTCCGGTGCTGTGCAAAGAAATATTGCCTTATTGTCGTGGGGAAAGTTTTTATAGAACATAAAATCTTTTTGATTCACATCTTTATAAATCGGAGCTAATCCTCTTGTTTTTCGATCCACGATAATGCGGGACCTTAAGGCTCTCAATTCGATAGTTTCATTAAAAATGGACGTTAAATCATCTCTATAAAGGTTGAGATTCATGTGCTTCTTTCTTAATTTTTCAGTATGCCATATTATATCTCCAAAAATCTTCTCCGGTATTTCGGTATTGGATGAAATATAAAGGATTTTATTACTTCCGGAGTTTAAAAAACTGAGAAGCCTCTTAGCTGAATTTTCTGATAAATTATAGAGGTTTGGAAGAATCAGAACAGAATAATTTTCTAAATTATTATCAGTTTTTTGAAGAGAAATAAAATCTAAAGAATGATGACACATTTTTGTGAAGACAAAAGATGAAAAGAGAGCTTTAGAGTGGTTTTTCGTGTTTTCTTCAATTAGAGACCGCTTAGCCATTACCCGAGGGAACTTGTTAAATTTGTCAGGCAAGATTACGGCGATTTTTGGGTGTTCCGCGGTAAATTCAGAAATATCGAACTTTTGAGTGAATTGAGAAAACCTCTGCATGGCTTGTCCGGACGGTTTGAGCTTATACTCGTTATCAACGGCTCCAAAGTATAGTTCAAATTCCTTATGGTTATAGGGAACACGATTCTTTAATGTGGGCAAAAAATCACAAAAATCCCACATTAATGCCCCAGCACGTATTTCATTTAGGATAATATCCCAAAATGCTGTATTAAAGTAGCCGTAAATCAATCTCTCCTTAATATCTTCATCTATTAGTGGAAAAAATTTATCGGAGAGTCCGAATTCTTGCAACTGAACTGGAATGCCAGATAATTCGGCCAGTGAGCATTCATATGCAATTCGATAGGTCATATAGAAATCGATTATCTGCGAGTTCATTGGATATAAAAATTCGGGATATACATGCACGGAATAATAATCTAAATACTTAGCGAAACCCATCTTACCAATTGAAATAAAGCCAGAGGGTTCATCGGGCTTTCCCATCCCATAGGTGATTGGATGATTGGGATCGACCTCCCTCATGAAACTGAGCATTTCCCTTACATATTCCGTCCCAATTTTGGGATTTTTTGGCTCCATCCAATATTGATTTTCATTACTCAAATCATAGGAGATAATCGTTCCGTTATTCCTATATCTTTCAAGTACTGCCTTAATTTGCAGTTTACTATTACTGATGGCTTGCTTATCGATATATATATCCCTAACTGCGCAGATTTCTTCTCCTTTAGGTATCCCTTCAATAAACTGATAATTAATATTGCTATTCTCAAAATCGTCTTCATCTACTAATAACCAATCAGGGTACCAGTCTTGACCCGACATATGCCCAATCAGTAGCGTGGGAACGACTTTTATGTTATATTTCTCGGCATGGGTTAAAAAATCATCAAATTTTGGAAAAAAAGAACTATCTATTTTTCCTATTTCAGGGTTTAGGTCTTCCCAGCGAATAAATATCCGTAAGCAATTTGCCCCTAAATCCGATATAATGTTCATTTCTCTCTCTATACATCGGAAATCATACTCCTCCCACAAATAAAGGGCCATATCTCGGGGCCAATAATTAAATCCCAAGGGAAAAAAGAAGTCTCCATTAAGCTTAAATCCTTTTTCGTCAATATTGACTTTCATATAATATTCTCCGTTGAAAAAGTTTCACAACTCAGTCGCGGGGTAGTTCTTTATATAGGAGAC
>CAZDJH010000290.1:0-5678 GCA_964505645.1 uncultured archaeon
GAGATGCAGAGCTTATTCGCACTGCGATTTTGCGATTAGCAAATAAAGAAAGTGTCATCCCCCAAGCAAGGTGTTCAGAAAAATGAGAGGTTGTCTATGGGGATGAAGCGAATAAGATCCCCGAAAATACCTACATAGAAACGATGAGGGCCGAATTTAAGGAATTATGGGAAAAGGGAGAAGTGGTGAATCCAGTTTAATTCTAAATTTTGATTCCGCTTTCCATTAACTCTATTTTCTCAATTTTTCCATTGGAATAATCAACTTATAGACTGTAGTAAAAACACTTGCCAAGCTTGCTTAATCTTTATGAGAATTAATCCAGAGAGAAGTTTTCACTTAGTTATTCTTGAAATTCAAAAACTATTGAGTAGCTTTACTAAAGTTCAAATAAAGAATATAAAGAATGGATGCTTAAACCTTAGATGAGGTTTTCTAATGAAATATTATATTAGAATTTTTCAAAATGAATGTTATAATTGATAAAAAGCGTAGTCTGGAGATATTAAAAAATCTTTTAAAGATAATCAAAAAGAGCGCAGAAGAAATACCGCTAAAAACAATAGAAAAATTATTAGGATTGAACTCAAATCAATTCATACAATTCTTTTTGGAAAATGATTTTAAGAATTTTATAATAGATTGGAAAATAAAAACCGCTAAGTTTAATTCTGATTTCAAAAATGAACTACAACGAAAGATTGATGAATGGAAAATTAGAGAAAGTTTAAAACAGCTTATTTTTATAAGTTATGCTACTGAGGATCAACATGAAGCAGACCTTATTTATGAAAATATTAAAGAGGATGGATTTGGCTGCTGGTTGGCGACAAGAGATATAAACTATTCCGCGGATTGGGTTAAGGAAATTGTAAAAAATCTAAAGAAAAGCTGGTTGGTTGTTCTTATCATTTCAAAAGCGTCCAATGAATCACAATATGTAAACGATGAGGTAAGATTGGCAAAAAAAGAAAATATTCCCTTTTTCCCTATTAAAATCGAGGACGTTTCAAACACCTCCGAATGGTTTGAGCTTTTTATCGAAGGCCATCAAATCTTTGAAACTTCAAAACCTTTGTCCAATCGTTTTTTTGAAAAACTTAGCATGAGTTTACATAAAGCATTTAAATCTACATTTAACCAAGAAAGACAAAAAGAATTTCAGGAAAATCGAATAAAAGAGAATATAAAGTATGAACGAATAAATTTAATGAAAAATTCAATTGTTGATCAGCAATCGGAGGTTAAAAAAATTGTTGGAATAAGAATGTTCGATTCCACTAATTATTTTTTAGATAGAGAAATTTACTTGGAAAAGATTCATAGCTCCTTAAATAAGGAGGGAATCAAAGTAATTTCAATCATTGGTCGAGGGGGAATCGGAAAGACTGCATTGGTAAGTAAAATTCTTCAAGATATTGAAGATTTATCAAGCATTGGAAAAAAGAAATCTAAAAAAGTTAAAATCAAGAATAAAGAAAAATAATTAGCAATGCGATACTCTGACATAAGAGGTATAATTCGCATGAGCACCCAAACATCAGGCATCAATATCGAAAAAATTGTTTCCTATTTTTCAGAAATACTCAAACCCAAAAATCGTGAAAAAGTACAAGAGTTTTGGACAGATTTAAGCAAGACAATGGAGGAAAAAATATCGTTTTTACTTAATTTCTTTAATGAAGGGATATATATTGTTTTGTTTGATAATATGGAGGATTTATTAGATAAAAATGGAATGATTAAAAACACAGAGGTAAGAAAATTTTTAAAAATTGCACTCAATACCCCCCATAATATCCGATTTTTAATTACAACCCGCGAAAGAATAAATATTGATATCAAGAATTATGCGCAACTGAGAAATATTACTCTTAATGAGGGATTATCTGAAAAATATGCCATAAAAATGCTGAAAAATTTAGATCCAAGTAATGAATTATCAATACGAAGCGCAAATCCCGACCTTTTAACAAGGATTATTGATGTAACTCAAGGAGTTCCCAGAGCCTTGGAAGTTTTTGTATCGATTCTGCTCAAAGATCCAACCATTTCGCATCAAGAACTTATAAACCAATTCTTTGAATTAAAAGACGTTAATGAGATGATAATTGAAGGTTATAAGCGTCTCGATAGGGATGAGAAGCAAATTATAGATGCTTTGGCGGTTTATAGAGTTTCTGTGTCAAAAATTGCAGTAGAATACCTTTTAAAATCATTTAATAAATCATTAGAGGTTCCGGGGTTATTAAAACGTTTGGTAAATAACAAAATGATTTCAATAAATCGTAAAACAAAAAAGATTTCTCTCCACCCAATAGATAAGCATTTTGCATATTCAACATTACCCGAGAAAGGAGAATATTCACGAAAGCAATTAGAAATAAGAGCAGCAAAATATTATGAAAAATTATGCATTGATGAACAAGCTTGGAACTCTATTAATGATATAACTCCGCAATTATATCAAATCAAACATTTAATAAGAGCTGAACTATATGATAAGGCATATAATATCATAGAAACAATTGATTCGAAATATTTGAGAATATGGGGACATGTTCAATATTCTTTAAACCTTAGAAAAATGTTTGTAGATAAATTAAGCAATAAAACATTAAATATAAAAAATCTGAATATCATCGCTAGTAGATGGAGTGATTTGGGATTTTACCAAGAAGCAAGAAAAATCCATAAAAAAATCCTCGATTCTTTCGATGAAAAAATGAAAAAAAATGATTCAAGTTTATATTCTAAGACACTATTTGGCTTCTCTATAAATTTGAGATCTCTCGGAGAATATGATTATGCCCTAAAGAAAAATACAGAGGCATTAGATATGTTTAAAAAAATAGATAATAAGTTAGGGATTGCTTCGTGCCTCGGCAATTTAGGGGAGATATATCTATTTTTAGGAAAATATGATGAGGCAATTAACAAATATAATGACGCTCTATCAATTTTTTCCAATATTGACCAATTTGAAAGTAAATTGGAATCGGGTCGGATTTTATGTGATCTAGGCTTAGCTTACCGATATACTGGGTATTTCACTAAATCATTAAAAGCGTTTCAAGCTTCAATAAAAAATGCTAGGGAATTGAACTATAAACGAGGGGAAGCCTATAGGTTAAATTATTATGGAGAATTATTAATTCAGCAAGGAAAATATAAAGAAGCACTAAAACTTTTACAAAAAGGTCTTCACCTTGCTATAGAGATAAAGGGGGCTAGACCTGAAATCCTTCTTCATATGAATTTAGGTGCGGCTAAAAACAACATAAAAGATGGTTCTGGAGAAAAAAGTCTATTAAATGCCTTAGATTTAGCTGAAAAAATGAACACGCCAAGAGAATATCATTTCTGTAATCTCTATTTAGGAAGGCATTTTCTTTTTCAAAATAAAACAAATGAAGCACTAGAATATCTGAAATTGACATCGGAGTATAAAAATCCTGAAATAGATTCGCTAAGTTCATTATACTTAGGTATTGCGAAGGTATTGAAAGATGAAAATGCTTCAACTTTGGAATATTTAAATAATGTAACACACGACTTGAAAACAAAAGTTGAAAATACAATAAGAACTGCTTATTATTCCGTATTTGACTTCTTTTCTTATTATATGTTATCTTTAATAATAGCGCTGATTAATAGAGATGAGCAGGAGATAAAAGTTAATTGTACAAAAATTAAAGATCTAAAGGAAGATTTAGGAAAAGGATTTATAGACCAATGTAATAAAATAATTGAAATTCTAAAAGAAATGTATCCCAAAGCGAAAGAAATAAAAATGTAGTTGAGTAAAGATTTAATTTTACATAATTTTACTCTTTGTTGATTTCCTCTTTACTTTCCGATCTATTCGGACTTTATCTCATATCTGTAGCTCATTTCGGATGATAACCCATACCCGTAAGATTTTTTCGGCTAATTCTAAAGTTTTTGGACCCCGCATCCTCAAGAGTGATTGGAGGACAGAGTTTACATTCTCTGCTACATTATTTTGAATGCTCTTATGAGCAAATAAGGAAGCAACGACTATCTTGGAATACACTCGTGCACCTCCATTTCTTCATAGATTATATAACATCTTGCTTGAGACACCCCTCGGATCTCAAAAGTTAATACGAACTATTTTAGATATGTTAAAAGAATATACAAAAGTATCGCAAATACAAGATAAAGATCGCTTTATACGCATTATTAAGGTGGTAGAGAAATCCCGCCAAGCTTATTCAAAAAGAACTAGAATTTTTAGAGAAAACGAAAAATCAATATGAAGCGGCAGGATTGGATACTTCGAATAAAAAAAGTAAGTTCGACATTAAACAAGCACTTGAAGATTCGAATCAGTGGAATAGTCTTATTATAAGACTATAATATGTCTTTTTTACTACCTTTCAAGCCTAAATAATAAATAAGAGTAAAGAAAAACTTATTCAAATATGATAAAAAGAGAACAAAAGAGCTGTTTTTTGTTTAAATTCAGCCTTAAGATTTTTCCGTTTATTTAAGTAATGCTTTAAAGGCGGGTAAGTTCCGAATAGAATTAAAATCCTCATCGGTTTTTGCCATCTCTTTGTATTTTTCATCCATTTCTATAGCGTTTTTAAGTCGCACAATAGCGCGTTCTGCCTCTCCCTTAAGCGCATAGAGGCAAGCCGTATTATAATGGGGCGATGTTAAGGAAGGATGGTTTTTTATAGATGCCCAGAATTCTTCTAAGGCGAGCTGGTACTGTTTCATATACATATAAACTATGCCGAGGTTGTTCTGTGTCTTGCCCACATCGGGGAGGTAAGCGGCGGGGTTCTTGTCCGCCAAGATTCTATAGGTTTCCAGCGCCTCCCGATAGGCCGCCTCCGCCTCCTTTAACCGGTCGAGATCTTCGTAGAGCACGCCGAGGTTGTTCTGTGTCTTGCCCACATCGGGGAGGTAAGCGGCGGGGTTCTCGTCCGCCAAGGTCCTATATGTTTCCAGCGCCTCCAGGTAGGACGCCTCCGCCTCCTTTACCCGGTCGAGATCATCGTAGAGCACGCCGAGGTTGTTCTGCACGGTGGCCACTTTAGGGAGGTAAGCGCCCGGGTTCTCGTCCGCCAAGGTCCTTCGGATTTCCAGCGCCTCCCGGTAGGCCGCCTCCGCCTCCTTTAACCGGTCGAGATCACCGTAGAGATTGCCGAGGTTGTTCTGCACGGTGGCCACTTTAGGGAGGTAAGCGGCGGGGTTCTCGTCCGCCAAGGTCCTTCGGATTTCCAGCGCCTCCCGGTAGGACGCCTCCGCCTCCTTTAACCGGTCGAGATCACCGTAGAGAGCGCCGAGGTTGTTCTGCACGGTGTCCACTTTAGGGAGGTAAGCGCCCGGGTTCTCGTCCGCCAAGGTTCTATAGATTTCCAGCGCCTCCAGGTAGGCCGCCTCCGCCTCCTTTACCCGGTCGAGCTTCCGGTAAAGTATGCCGAGGTTGTTCTGCACGGTGGCCACTTTAGGGAGGTAAGCGCCCGGGTTCTCGTCCGCCAAGGTCCTTCGGATTTCCAGCGCCTCCCGGTAGGCCGCCTCCGCCTCCTTTACCCGGTCGAGATCATCGTAGAGATTGCCGAGGTTGTTCTGCGTCATTGCCACATCGGGGAGGTAAGCGCCCGGGTTCTCGTCCGCCAAGGTCCTTCGGATTTCCAGCGCCT
>CAZDJH010000291.1:0-5665 GCA_964505645.1 uncultured archaeon
AAAGTGAAAGTTGAAATTATTGAAGATCAGAAAAGGGCCGAAAACCTAATGCATGATTTTAACATCCATGATGGTGAAGCGGAAGCTCTTATCTTATATCAAGAAAAAAATGCTGATCTGTTTGCAACAGACGATTATAGAGCTCTAAAAACTTGTAAAGTCCTTAATATCAAATATTTCACGACACCGCTATTTATTCAGCGTTGCTATTTAGAAAAAAAAAATTTAAAAGATAAAGCGCTTCAAAAATTTAATGAATTACAAAAATTAGGTTGGTATAAAGAGAATATTATAAAACATTTTGAAAATAAAATAAAAAAGCATGGAGGATAATAATGGGAAAAGTAATTTCTGTTCGAATTGATAAAAATTTGGAAACGCGCATTAATCGTGTTTCGAAAGAACTGAAAGAAGCGCAATCGGAAGTAATTAGGAACTTGCTTAATAACGGGAGCATTTACTTAGCGATAAAGCGTTATGCTGATGGGAAGTTCTCTATTGGGAAAGCAGCTTTCCTGGCGAACCTTCCGTTATCGGAGTTCATGGATTTAATTACGGAGTTGGGAATTAAATCTAAAATAAGCAAGGAGGATCTGATCGAGGGACACGAGTACTTGAAGGCCTTCTTTTAAAGTCCTTAATTAATATGTCTTATCTGCTTAAGAAAAGGTATCTAATATTTTAAAAAGGAGATAAAACTATTTCTTTAATAAATTAAATTATAATAGGTTGAGTGGGTTTAGATCTATTAGATATAAAACCTTTAGTGGGCTGAAATATGGCAGATGTAACAATTATAATTAAGGAAAACACCATGGAAGAATTAAAAAGACTGAAGGACCATTACCAAGTAAGCTCTTTAGATGATGTATTAAAAGAACTAATTATTGAAAGAAAAAAAATTAAGGGAGGAAATCCTAAAAGATAAGCGAATTATCGAATGATTTCTCTTATTATCGATACCAATATTGTCTTTTCAGCATTAATAATTCGAATAAGTATATATGTCATGAGAAAGAATGAGTTAAAGGAATTTAAGGGCAATTATTGATTTAAAGATCGAAGATTTCTTCCTTCAATTTCGAATAAAGTTGCTTTATCTTTTCCAAAGCGGGCGAATCCGGGTTATAGTCCAGGGGTGCTTCACCCCTCAAGTCGGCGGCCCCAATCTCGGGATCCAGGGGGACCGAATGGTATAACGGCACGTCCCAATCCTCGATTCGCTCGTGTATTATCTTTAGCTGTGTATCATCGCTTATCTTATTGGCGACCAAGTACACATTAATAACGCCCAGTTTTTTGGATAGTTCTATTATTTTTTTACTCAAATCCAAGCTTTTTTGCGAGGGCTCGGTGATGATCAGCATAACATCAATCCCTTTTGCGGTACCCCTTCCCAAATGCTCTAAACCCGCCTCAAAGTCGACGATAACTACCTCGTCCCGCTTTAAAAAGAGATTATGGAGTAACGTCCGTATGAGGGCGTTCTCGGGACATAAACATCCTGAGGAGGGATCCTCAATCCCCCCCAGAACGAGGAGTTCCAATCCGTCAGGTCCCGACACTTTAAACCTATCAGGAATATCTGAGACTTCTGGATTGATGTTATAAATGCCCGCCCCACCCCCTGCTACATCCGTCCGTTCTTTTACTAACTTTTTCATATCGGAAATAGGGGTAATCTCTTTTTTAACTTCGGGATCTATTCCTAATGTGTAACTTAAATTCATTGCGTTGTCATTATCAATCGCTAACACATTATATCCATCTTGAGCAAATAGGCGAGCAAGAGTCCCTGCGATAAGGGTTTTTCCGACGCCTCCTTTTCCTGCCACTGAAAGCTTCATGGTTAAAATAATTTAAGATGCTAATTAAATCCAATCTTTATATTTAAAAATAAAATGAAAAACCTTCTCTATAGATACTTAATATTGAAAAAGATTAATTTGAAGAAGAGAATATTTATCTTAAAACAAATTAAAATACTATATACATTTAAATTAGCAAATAAGATTCCACTATATATAAAAAAATGCCAGATATCGAAATAGAGCCCACCTATGTGGGAAATAACGAAAGTCTTAAGTTTATCGTTCCAAAAGAGCTTTTCAGTATGAGTGCAGGACCGGCAGAAACGATAAGTCGGGATTTAGCAAGAAAGTTTAGTAAATATATCCGGGGTACATTTAAAGGCTTCCAAGAAGCCCGAAAGAGCAAATACGGAAATAAAGATAACACAAAAGTGGAAACCACCCCCGAATTTTGGGAACGGTTTGAGGCCAAGGCTAAAGAGTTAGGAGTAGATTTTATCGGTTATACCCCTGTAATTGAGGAATTTGTGTTTTATGGCTTAAAAATATACGGTAAGAATGCTATCGTATTGGGAATGGAGATGAAATGGGATAAAATTAAAACCGCCCCAAGTGCGAAATGTGAAATTGAAGTATTTCGAGTATATAAGGTACTTGGTGATGTAACCATAGATCTTGCCGAGTTTTTGAAATCAGAAGGATATAAGAGTGAGGCACATCATCCATTCGGCGGGAAACTCTTATATGGGCCTCACGCCGTGGCCGCTGGACTCGGAATAAAGGGGCAAAACGGACTCATTATTACTCCCGAGTTTGGACCTCGTCAAAGATGGGGGCTTATCACCACAGATGCCGGGATTCCAGAACCTAAGAAAAGGAATTTAGATGACTTGGAGGATTTTTGCCGGGACTGTGGGGCATGCGTGAAAAAGTGTTTAGGAAAAGCAGCCTACGAAGAGCCCCTTGAACACAAGGATACTAAGCATATTACTCATATCGACAGAAAAAAATGCATTCGGAGCATTTTAGATAATACCTATTGTTCCTATTGTTTAAAAGTCTGTCCGCAAGGAGAGAGATAACTACAATATAAACTAGAGGGTTTTATGAAACTAAAATTAAATTACACGTAAAAGAAATTCATATATGAGAAAATTCAACTAAAATTGAGGTTAATACAAAATGAGTTATTCGCAAAATGACATTAAATTCTTTTTGGGGTTGTTTCCCCCGAGACTTTTGAGGATGGAACCTGTCATCTCATCCCTTCATTCGGTAATATGGGAATTATTGAAACCGAAGATGGATTGGTTGTGTTTAATATTGCACTCAAGCAATACGGCCCCCGCAATTTTAAGGCACTTAGAAACATCACCCAAAAACCTATAAAATATGTTATTTACAGCCATGGTCATTTCGACCATTGCTTCGGATTTAAGGCCTTCACAAAGGAAATCGAGGAGAAAGGATGGGAAAAGCCCAGAATCATTGCCCATCGAAACATCGTTAAGAGATTCGAAAAATATCAGATGCTTGACGGGTATCATAAATGGCTAAATGCTCAACAATTCGGTTCTGTTATGGGAAAACAAGAAGAAATCGTTTCTCCTCACGATGTTTTGGAACCGACTACAGTAACTTAAAATGTACCTAAATCTGGACAAGACTTTATTGATAAGTTGAAACTTAATTCCCACTAAAATAGTTGAATGCGAATAGATTCATCTTATTCCAAGCCGTTATTTCTTTCTTAATAATTTTTTAATATATAACCAATTGCTATTTAGGACGAAATACTACTTAATCCAAAAATTTTCTAAACACATAACCTAGTGATTTACTATTTTTAAGCGCTTTAGAGATCTCATAATTGTGGAGTATTTTCCTTAAAAACATAATTCTCGGCATATCTTTAGGTATTAGATTATTAAACTGCTCCTTGGTGATATATTTTGGAACCGATTCTATTAGAGAATCTGCTCCAAGATTCCGAAGAAAATCGTTGTCTATTCCCGCTAAGTACCAGCTTTCTATTTCTTCTCTTACAACAATAATCTTTTCAACATCAATTCTTTCAATTACTTCTTTAATAACATCCTTCTTTTTAGCTATACAAATTTCAGAATCAAAATCACAAAAATACAGATAATCCCAATTTGTTTGATCTTCAATGATATCTATAAATTTTCTTATCTTGCTCTTAGGTTTTTCGGCATATTTCCAAATTCTCACTTTTAGGTACTTTTCTTCAAATTTGCGTTTTAAAATGGCTTCAAAGAACCGCTCATCATCATTTCCTTCTAATAATACGTATAATATCATGGATTTCACAGATTTTTATAAGAAGTTCACTCGATATTTTAGGAATTTATTCTAATAACTTTTGAATGAAAAGTTCATCAAGCCCCATGTCATTTTGCAGAAAGATTTGAGTTTGTTCACTTTTTTGTGCCTTGCTTACCGTAGAGAAGCCATTTTTATCTCGTTTCATTAAATAAAGGTTTTCAATTCCCGCAAATTTAACAATTTCTGGATTGTGAGTCGTAATTATAATTTGTTTGTTATACCTATTTGCTACATCTTTCATCATTTCGACAACTTTCGAAATTAAGTAGGGGTGAATGTTTCCTTCGGGTTCTTCGATGATAACGATTGGATTATCTTCAAAAAACAGAATAATAATCAGCGCAATTATATTTATCGTCCCATCGGACATAAGGGACGCGGGTAAACTCTTTCTGCTAGAAAACACTTCCTTAATATTAGCGCTTATATATTTATCGGCTAACTTATCTATTGATATCTTGTCTATGAAGGGTAAAAAATCCTTTATTAATTCGGTTAATTTCTCTTCCTTTTTTTTATCCCCCAGAATTCTTTTTAAAATGAGAATTAAATTTTTTCCATCTCGTTCAAGTTCCGATTTTCCCGAAATTCTTGAGAATTCTTTTGGGGGCTTAGGATTTATTTCATACAACCGAATTCCGTTTAGAATCTGATTAAAAATTATGAAAATTAATGGACTTGATATTCCAGCATTTAAAATGGATCTCGTTTGACTGATCTCCAGATCCGAAAAGCGAGAACCATCAAGAAGAAATTGTTGTTTAAAAATATCATCAAGATTACTACTTTCAAACGTTAAAGTCCCGTCTTTCCTTGTAATAGTAATTTCGGCGTTTTTAGTACCCTCATTCTTCTTTATTTTTCCTCCTTCTTTTAAATTAAAAATATTAAAATAAATTCTTACTACTTCCTCGTTAATAATATATTCGCCTTGGTTTTCAACAGCCGATATTTCTAATCTATAAAACATTTCTTTGGGAGATATACCAAAATTTTCCTTCAACGGGAATGTCCCAATCAAAGCTTCTTCTGATGCTTCTATTTCGATTTCCACGGTAATGTTATTTATATCATGTAAATAGATATTTCTAAGGTATTCGATTCCCCCTAATAGAGATATGGCATCATCAATCCCCGATTCTATTAAATTCTTCAAAAAGCTAAAAACGGAGATGAAGTTCGATTTACCCGAGGCATTTGCTCCAACTATAACGTTAAAATTGCTTAACGGTAGATCTAGTTCTCGGAAACTCCTAAAGTTTCTTAGCTTTATACTCTTTATCCTGATTCCCATATATATCTAACTCCTTCCTCTCTTTTAAACATTAATAAGATGAAAGTAGGATTTATTCTTAATTATTAACCTTTAAATTTAAATTTATAAAAATATTACTTTTATATCTAATTATTATTGTGTTTATCAAAAATTTAATTGTTTTTGTTATTAGAAAAAGGGGTGGTGAAAATAAAGAAATTTCTTTGTTTCTATACTTGAACCTTAAAAATGG
>CAZDJH010000292.1:0-5614 GCA_964505645.1 uncultured archaeon
CCATATATTTGGAATCTTTCCCGACCTTAAAACGAAATTAATGCTGGGTAGTCCGGAACATATCGGAGAAAAAGATGCCTTGATTAGAGAACTCGTAGAACTTATCAAAAATATGAGGGAGGAATTGAGAGAAAGAAAGCTTTATGATATTAGCGATAAGATCCGGGAACAATTGCGGGAGTTGGGTATAAATGTTGAAGACAGTTAGTAATTAACTGAAAAAAGTTTTCTATTCTTTTAGAAATCAAATTCTTATGAAATTTAAGGAGCAACTAGAGAAAGAGAATAAATAATTAGAATTCTCCTAATTCAACTTTTCCATTATAATAAATCCACTGACCATCGAATGAAATCTGGGCACAAATAAGTCGAATCCTCGCTTTTCTTGCCTCAGAGAGAAGTTGAGCGAACTTAGGATCAGTACTCGCATTAGGTTCAAATTGGTTCGCTTGCCTTAGTATGAGGAAAAGGAGCATCCCATTATGTTCGATGATTTCTCTCACATGTCTTTGCCCCCGTTTAGTGGGAGCGTCAGGAAAGAGGGCTGTATTATCAACAACAAGGGAAGCACCTTTTACCTCCAAGGGAGTACCGTCTAACATGAAATCGATTCTACTTTTTCCTAATGGAACTTCTTTCTCAATTTTCTTCACATTTGAAAATTCGGGTAAAAGTTCAAATAATTTCAAGGCAATTTTTGAATGGAGTGCCGAATCTAATAAAATCCACTCATTATCCTTTCTCACCGCCTTTATATAATAGGTGAGTTTTCCTTTGGAGTTTGTAAATAAAACAGGAATATCTTTTAAAAGTAGTTCTTCCAATCTTCCAGGGTCATGTATGTGGGCCGTTTCAACTCTGCCCTTGTATTTTATTTTACCCGCAAATCGGTTATCGCGTTCCAGAAAAATGCCTTCCTTTAACTCACCTAATTTTAACAATTTAGTTCTCATATAATCCAATATTATCAATATATTAATTGATAAAAATACCATTTTTATATTATATAAACGGAATAGATTAATTATTACAGTTTTTTATTGCATTTGCATGAGCCAAGTTAAAAAAGAAGCGGATATTGAGCATTATAAGTTTCATCATATTAAAACAGACCGATGCAAGCATTGTACTGATTTTTTATGTGAGGAAAAATGTTTTCGGCATATCTATAAAGTAGAAAATAAAGATTCTGAAC
The DNA here is from genome assembly GCA_964505645.1 of uncultured archaeon. Taxonomy (GTDB): domain Archaea; phylum Asgardarchaeota; class Lokiarchaeia; order Sigyniarchaeales; family SOKP01; genus TEKIR-8. Next base: position 1,196 of record CAZDJH010000292.1, read on the forward strand.
CAAAATGTACAATAATTCACGGGAAGGAAAGCTTTTGTGTCAAATGTCATATCTGCACCACCGTCTGCAGATTTAAGGCCATCACAATAGATTAATCCTCAAATTTCTTTTTAATAAAAAATAGATTTTTACTTTTACTTTTACTTTTACTTTTACTTTTACTTTTACTTTCAATCTCCTCCCTCTGTCCATAGGTAATAGAATTCCATTTAAATGAACGACACTTCCATAAATTATTCAAATATATGGTTCTTTTTTACATAAATGGGGTGATTATAGAATTTTGTCGACCCCCTTCCTTATATAAATCTACCCTAATTATATACCTTATGGAGTTTGATTCTGGGTTTAAGGTATATGAAACGAATAGGAACCGTCACGCGATCTCTAGCGGGGATTCGACACTTGATAAGCTGTTAAGCGGCGGTTTTCAGCGAGATTTAGTTTATCTACTTTACGGTGATGAGAGGAAAATAACACGAGTGCTATTACGAACCAGTGTAATTGCGCAACAACCATCTAATCTAGGGGGCTTGGGGGAGGGCATTCGAGCAGTGTTTGTAGACGGTAATAATCGTTTTAATCCATATACAGTATCAAAATATGCGGTCTCAAAAAAGTTGTCACCTCAAAAAATCTTGCAGAATATCCTCATTGCGCGGGCCTTTACATGGGATCAAATGGTTGAGTTGTTGGAAAATCGGCTCGCCAGGCTGGAGGACATAAAGGTTGTGCTCATTTCTGGAATTACCAACTTGTTTCAAAGCTATGAAAAACAAACTTTTGAAGACCTACTGCGGGCGATTAATGGGATAAAGGAAATAATCTCCAGAAAAAATATGATCCTTATACTTACCGCCCAATTGCACGAAAATTCCCGATTTCGCCCCAAGGGCGGGAAGATAATCGCTCATTTTGGGAATGTACTTGTTATGGTAAAAGATGAGGAGAGATTCGTCGACTACAAGTTGGTTCAGCATCCTTTCCTCCCAGAAAAGCAGGAAAGGAAGTGGAAACCGCGAAAACCAAAACGAAACTTGGCCAATACCTCAAGTAATATGTCTCTGGACTTTTGGATGAAGTAACTCGCTTAATGACATCTATTTCTCGTTTTTTTTCTTTTTCTTGTACATCTTGGGATCTTTGTTCTCCAGCGTCAGCGGGTCACCGCCATACTTGACCTTTTTAGCGTGATAATATAGTTTTGTTTCTTTTTCGCATATTTCATCCCATTTTTCGACGCCCAGATTCTTAATCTTTATTAAATTATAGACCTTTGAATTATGGGGGGTAAAGATCTCGAAGTTCACAATTGGCTGCAGTTTCTCGCAAGGAAAATCTTCGCATTCATAACAGAAATCATATCCTTTCTTAGATACGCATTCATATGTCCGACACATGGGAAAGTCTTTAACCTGCCCCTCCTCTACCCGACATCCCTTGCAGTCATAGAATTTAACTCCCGGACACATAGGACAATAAATTCCGCACGGTGCGTGCTTGTTTAATATTTTTTTCTCTTGATTCTGCTCATTATTCATAGTAGAATACCTAAAAGTAATTTTAATTAATTAAAAAAATCTATTAATAAAAAAATATTTGAATTTCGCCCATTCAAAAAATATAAGAAGAAGGAAGAAAAAAGCCAAGAAGTACTAATATTGATTAAAATATCATTTTATCGCTAAATTGCCTATCTCTCTCTTTTTATAATTGAATCGTGATTTTATTAACAAAAGTGTCATATATTTTGATAGTAAATGTGAGGTGATAGGATATGGGAAGAACAGTAACCGCCTTTCGTCCAGCGTTGGAGAAGGAGATTGAGAGTTGGAAGGATTATAGGCGAGCACTCCGTCCCGATGAGCAAAAGATCTTTGATAAGTTGATGAATTTCGCCCGAATTCATGCGGATGCCGGGTCGATGGCGGGACGTCCTATGCTCTCTGAAGTACTATTTCTTTCCTTTGCAATTGAACACGAAAAGAGGATCGCAGCGTTAGAGGATAGAATATCTAAATTAGAAGAGAGGACAGCGGAAAAGATCGACTAAAATGACAATCACGAAAGAATTCAACGGATGGCTCTTAGATGTGTCCACCACGGATGGAGGGATATATTTATGGGTAAAGCAAACATCAGACCAAAAAGTGATAGGCATTTTTGACAGGTTCCATCCAAAATTTTATGCCGTGCCCCGAAATAGGATTAGTTATGATTATAGGAGAATGCGAGCCATTCTTATGGAGCATTCAAAAGTGGATGCAGTAGAGATCTTTGAAAAATATGTTGACCTAGACGCCCAAAAAAAAAGCGAGGTGTTTGAGATTTCAGTTGATAATCCCTCGCAATTTAAAACCACGATTGAAGACATAAATAAATTGGACCTATTTACGCTCTATAATACAGATCTTCCGATCTCTCAAATGTATTTTTACGTAAACGATCTATTTCCGCTTGCCTTCTGCCGCTTCAAGATAAATGTTTTTTATTCGGGAAAAAAACCCCGGTTAGTATCTTTAGAACTAAAAGACGATAATGAAAAATTGTTCTACGATCTTCCCCCATTAACTGCCGTATGGCTAGATATTAAGGTTCAACAGCGTGGCATTAAACCTTGCTTCAATGAACCGCTAGCATATGCTCAAATAAGTATAATTGAAAATGATAAAGAGTGGAACGTCCCCAGCGCTGACGGAACCCAAAAGAAAAAGAAGATTCTCATCGACAAGGGGGACGAAAGTGAAAACCTTAAGGCAATTACGCGAGCGATTGAAAAATTAAATCCTGATATAATCCTCACGAAAGGAGGTGACGAGTTTCTTTTCCCGTACATTTCTGCCCGTGCCTCTGTAAATAATATGTCAAATGAAGTGTATTTTTCCCGTACGAAAACACCGCTGCGATATTGTATTCTCAAATTATCAGGAGAAGAGAGCCATTATAAGTCGTATGGCATTATTAGACAGCGTTCAAAAACTCAAGTATATTTCACTGGGCGATATCATCTTGACACAACGTCTTATGGAAGTCTCCACTTTAGCGAGGGGAATATTCCAGGGGTAATAGAGGTTGCAAGACTCTCTCGGGTGCCCATGCAGCGATTATGTCGGATAACGATTGGAGGAGCTCTTCAGTCAATTCAGTTTTATAATGCCTATAAACTGAACCATTTAATCCCACCTTTTAAAAAGAATCCCGAAGCTTTTTCCACGGGAATGGACCTTATTAAAGGGGATCGTGGAGGGCATATATTTGAGCCGAAAATCGGGGTGTTTGATAACGTCGTCGAATTGGACTTTTCTTCCATGTATCCTTCCATTATGGCGAATTACAACGTCTCGTCCGAAACAGTCAATTGTAAATGTTGTCAAGACGATGGAACTGCCCTCAAGGTACCCGGATTGGGCTTCCATATTTGCTCCAAGCGGGAGGGGATTATCGCGAAATCTATCCGCTTAGTATTGGAAAAGCGCTTGAAATGCAAACATTTTGTAAGAGAAACGGGAAGTCGTCGATATAAGTTCACCGATATTGCGCTTAAATGGATTTTAGTTGTTAGTTTTGGGTATTTGGGATTTCGAAACGCCCGATTTGGAAAAATAGAGGCACATCAAACGGTATGCGCGTTTGCTCGGGAGTTTCTAATGAGGTCAGCTGAGATAGCCGAGGAGCATGGGTGTAAAGTGATTCACGGAATTGTGGACTCCGTGTGGCTCCAAGATACCTTGGGACGATCACAAAACGATTTCATGGGAGCAACAAAGAGTATTGCGGAAAGGATTACAAAAGAAACAGGAATTCCGATGAGCTGGGATGGTATGTACAATATTATCGTCTTTCTCCCCTCGCAAGCAGAGCCCGATATCCCCACCTTGAACCACTATTGGGGAATTAAGACCGATGGGGGTGTAAAAGTTCGTGGGATCGAAATACGGCGCCGCGATGCACCTAAAATTATAAAAGATGCCCAGAGGGATTTTATAAATGTATTTGAAAATACCTCCTCAGGAGCCGAATTCAAACGCAAGATCCCAAAAGCTAAGGCAGTTCTTATTGATTATGCCAGACGCATTCAAAATGGCACGGTTTCAAGGGAAGAACTTAGCATCCGCCGACGGATCTCCCGTAAACCATCCCAATATAAGGTGAATTCCTACCAAGCGGTGGCTGCAAAGCAAGCCGAACAAGCGGGATTGATTATGACACCAGGAAAAAATGTTCGATACATCATCCTTAATGCCGACGCAGATCCAGATTTTCCGCATACGAAGGTGATCCTCTCGGAGTTATATAAGAAAGAAACGCACCAATATGACAAGCAAAAATACTTGGAATTACTACAAAGGTCTTTTGAGAACATATTTCCCTTTGAAATGGAAGGGCTGGAGGATTTTATCGTCAAAAACTCCACAAATT
>CAZDJH010000293.1:0-5600 GCA_964505645.1 uncultured archaeon
TACTTAGTCTTTTCTCCTTTTTATACTCGGGATGTATCGGATCCGATAGTTTGAAATAGCCTTACCTATCATTTTCGGGGCTTTTTTCCGTTTTACCGACTCTTCTATTTTCTTTTTATCGAGATCAGTAGCGAATACTTATTCAGTCGATGAAAACGATCACATTTATATATCTAAATATCTTAAATATATCACAGTAAAAAAATTAAAAAAATAAAATAAAAAAATAAACGTGAATCAAAATGTGTAATGATTGTGATTGCGAATTTGAATATCTCTGCAGTATAAAAGGATATTTACCTTTTGGTGCTTGTTGTAAAAAATGTACCACTCATGATGAGAGGCAGTCTTGTGAACACTATGTACTTTCTATGCCACTCGTTGAAGTCCAACCCACACAAGAATTTCCAGTCCTAACAAAAAAATCAATCAAATTATATCCCTAAATTAAACAAGGAACGTGTTCAACAATTTGTAACTACTGTCAATGTGATAATGAGGATCTTTGCTCGATAAAAGGGCAAATACCAACAGGTTTTTGTTGTCCAAAATGTGTTTATTATGTAGATGGTACGGCATGCGAAAGGTTAAAAGAGAGAGTTCAAAAAAGAGTTGAAAAGCATAAAGAAGATATTGAAGTCGCACAAAAGATTTTAGAAAAATTTAAGATTTCTGATGAAAGATTAGAGAAATATCCATAATAGCATCAAATGAATAAAAAGTGCGTGATAGGAAATGTGTAATAATTGTAATTGCGAAAATTATGATAAATGTTCAATCACGGGATATATGCCTGTGGGATTCTGTTGCAGTCATTGTTATTTATATGATGAGAATAGAACTTGTTTAAAATCCCAAATGAAGCAGGATATTAAAGTTCATAAGATCCAACCTATTGATGCGACTATTAAGAATGGTGTTCTAAAGGTAATTATCGAGCAGAATAATGAAAGGTTTCCCATCTTCATCGATCTAGAAAAGAAATTGGGATAGAGATTCAATTTTTTTCACATTAGAGGAGATTAAACTGGGCAAGAAATTATTGTTCATTACAATAATTAATGAAACCCATTTATAGATTCAATACAGTAGATATAATTAGCACCCTTTGTAATCATTACATTATGTAAAACAGATGGGTTTAAGCGAATTTAAACTATCTATATTATAATTAGAGAAAAATAAAAGGTGTATCAAGTGAGTGTGTTAAATTTCGAAATAAGAAATGAAGTATTAAAGCATAATGCATCCCTTAAGTATTGTTATCAATGTTCAACTTGCTCTGGAGCGTGTCCCGTTGCCTTGGCTACTCAAGGAAAATACAATCCAAGAAAGATAATTCAGATGTCGATTTTAGGATTTATTGATGAAATCATAGAGAAACAACAATCAAGTGTGTGGCTCTGTAGTACATGCCAGGCGTGCGTTGAGCTCTGCCCGCAAGATGTTGAACTAACTGAAATTTTTACATTGATAAAAAATCGGAGCTTCACATCTGGAAAGGCCCCCCAAGCATATTTCTCTCAAGGAAAGGCAATATTAGAAAATGGGGTGGCAATCCCTTATTCAAGAGCCACGAATACTCGCCGAGAAAGGATGGACCTTCCCGAAGTCAAAATTGCCCCAATTGAAGAAATACAAAAAATAATGAAAGAGACTCAATTTGAAGAGAAAATATTGGAGGGGAGTGAATAAAAATGGAATACGATTTGTTTTTAGGATGTGTTATTCCCGCAAGGCTTCCCTTCTTAGAGGCTTCCGCTAGAAAGGTTTTTAAGAAATTGGGAATAAAGTTGAGGGATCTTGAAGGATTTAGTTGTTGTCCAGACCCCACCGGAGTTGAACTAATAGATCATAAGACCTGGTTAGCTTTAGGCGCCCGAAATTTAAGTTTGTGTAATGATAACGGCGGTGTGATGTCTCTGTGCTCCGGATGTGTTGAGACATTAAAAGGGGTTAATTATTCTCTTAATAAATCAAAAGAAGCTATGGATGAAATAAATGAAGTTCTTCAACGAGTAAACAAATCTTATGGCGGGAATGTAAAGGTCAAACATTTCGCAGAGGTCCTTTATGAAAACATGGATAAGGTAAAAGAAAGTATAGTCAAGCCCTTAGAAGGCTTCAAGATAGCCCCTCATTATGGATGTCATTACTTAAGGCCCTCAGAAATTATACAGTGGGATGATCCGCTTAATCCTATTTCGATTGATGAGATAATTGAGTGTCTTGGTGCTGAATCGATCGATTACAATTTGAAACTTGAATGTTGTGGAAATCCCGTAGAAAAATCCGATGAGGAATTATCACTTCAAATGATTGATAATAAACTTCATTCTATTTCAAATGCAGGGGCAGATTGTGTTGCGTTAGTGTGTCCCGCATGCTTCCAGCAATTTGATTTTAAGCAGAGAGTTCTGAATAAAGAGAATGAACGAGATTATGATCTGCCAATTTTCTACCTTTCAGAATTAGTTGCGTTAGCTTTTGGATTTGAGCCAGAGGAATTGGGACTCAGGTACCACAGAGCAAGGCCAAATAAATTATTCGAGGGACTAGAATTTAACTCTTAAAATAAAAAAAATCTCATTAAAGGAAAGTGTGAAATAAATGGAAAGTGATTCGAAATCAGTGCTCGTGATTGGTGGAGGGATCGCCGGAATACAAGCCGCATTAGATTTAGCCGATATGAATATTCAAGTTTATTTGGTTGAAAAAAAGCCTTGTATCGGGGGGAGAATGGCTCAATTAGATAAGACATTTCCCACCAATGACTGTTCAATCTGCATCTTAGCTCCAAAGTTATCAGAGTGCTATCGTCATCCAAATATTACTCTTTACACGTATTCCGAAGTCCAAACAGTAACAGGCTCTATGGGAAATTTCTCAGCAGAAATTTTCAAACATGCCCGCTATGTAAAAGAAGATGAGTGCATAAATTGCGGAGATTGTGTAGAAAAATGTCCTATGAGGGTTGATGATGTATTTGACAGAAAGTTACGTAAGAGAAGGGCGATCTATTTATATTATCTCCAAGGAGTTCCCCCTGTTATGACTATTGATACGGAGAATTGTTTATGGCTTACAAAAGAGGCTTGTAGAATCTGCGAAAAAGTGTGCGAGAGGGAAGCGATTGATTTTAATCAAGAAGATGAGATGATTAAATTGGATAATATCGGCTCTATAATTGTAGCTACGGGTTATAATTTACTGGAGGATATTGATAATGCTGTATTGAACCAATATGGATATAAGAAATATAAAAATGTGATCTCAGCCTTAGAGTTTGAGAGATTACTGAGTGCATCTGGCCCGCAAGGTGGACATATAAGGCGATTATCCGATGGAAAAACGCCTAAAAAAATTGCTTACCTTCAATGCGTAGGATCCCGTTCAAATAGAGCAAAGCAATATTGTTCATCGATCTGTTGCATGTACACAACTAAGGAGGCGATGATTGCTTATGAACACAATAATGACTTAGATTCCTATGTATTTTATATCGATATGAGGGCGGGCGGAAAGGGATTTCAATCTTTTCTTAATCGCGGAGAGAGAGAATACAATATAAAGTATATCAATAGTAAAATTGGATATATAGAGATTGATAACAAGGAAAATCCTATCATATCCTATGAAAATCTGGACTCCGGGGAAATAACCCAATTAAAAGTAGATTTAGTAGTATTAGCCACTTGCATCATTCCCCCAAAGGGAATTGAAAAACTTGCTGAAATTTTAAAAATTGAGCTGGATGATTATAATTTTATTAAGACGGCGCCATATTTCCCTTTTGAAACGAGTAGAGAGGGGATCTATACATGCGGTTGTGTCCATGAACCTATGGATATACCCAATTCTGTTGCTGAAGCTAGCAGTGCGGCAGGAAAGGCGGCAGAAATAATTAAAAGAGGTTGAAATATAATGGCAGAAAAAAAAAGTGAAGATAGCCGAGTTGGTGTATTTGTTTGTAGTTGTGGGACTAATATTGGGGGTCTATTGGATGTTAAAGCATTAGCCGAATATGCAGGATCATTACCTGATGTTATTCATGCCGAGGATAACTTATATACGTGTTCAGAGGTAGGTTTGAACAGTATTAAGGAAGCAATAGTCGATAAGAATTTAAATAGAGTTGTTGTAGCATCTTGTACACCTAGAACACATGAGCATTTATTCCGTGAATGCATATCTGAAGCGGGTTTAAACGAGTACCTCTTCCATTTTGTTAATATTAGAGACCAGTGTTCTTGGGTACATAATAAGTATTCTAATGAGGCTTTTGAGAAAGCTAAAGATTTAATTCGAATGGGTATTGCAAAGGCCATTAAGCTTGAGCCCTTAAATAGGATAGAAATCGAGATAACTCCCAGAGCCCTTATTATCGGTGGGGGGATAACAGGCATGAGTGCCGCACTAAATTTTACTAGTCAAGGTTATAAGACCTATTTAGTAGAGAAAAAGGAAATATTAGGCGGAAAATTGAATAATTTTTACAAACTCTTTCCTTACGATGTAGACGCTTCAGAATTTTTAGATAAAATAAAAAAACAAATTCATAATAATGAATACTTAGAAATTTATACATCTTCTCAAGTGAAATCCATCAATGGTTTTGTAGGAAATTATGAAATCAAAATCAAACATAATAATAATATTATCAAGCTTACAGTGGGAGCAATCGTTATAGCTGTTGGCTCATCCCTTTTTACCCCCTCAAATATGTATGGTTATGATGGGATACAAAGAATCACGCAATATGAACTCGAATCTAAGTTGAAAAACAACGATTTTAGGGCAAATGAAGTCGTGATGATCCAATGTGTTGGATCCCGAATAGAAGAACGTCCCTATTGCTCTGGGGTATGTTGCATGAGTGCCCTGAAAAATGCTTTAATTATTAAAGAACAACATCCCAATACAAATATTACAATCTTATATCGAGATTTATATACTCCAGGAACTAAGAATGAAGAATATTATAAGAGGGCGAGAGAAAAAGGTATTATATTTATAAATTATACTCTTGATAAAAAACCGACGGTGGAAGAGAATCGAATTCGGTTATTTAATATAGATATGGGAAGAGAAATAAATATTCCTTACGACCTCCTTGTATTATCTACTCCTTTAATTGCTAATGAAGATAATCAAAAACTGGCCCAATTACTAAAAGTTCCCCTTGAATCCAATAAATTTTTTTTGGAGGCTCATGTAAAGTTACGTCCGAATGACTTCGCAACGGATGGAATATTTTTAGGAGGTGCGGCAAAATGGCCTGTTGACATTTCATCTGCAATAAGTCAAGGATATGCAGCAGCATCCAGAGCCGGCACAATCTTATCTCATGAGAGGATTGAGGTAGAAGGGGCAACCTCGAATTTACCTGAATATAATAAGGATTTATGTAAGGGATGTGAAGTATGTATACAAATATGCCCATATAACGCGATAGAAAAAAATGAGGATGATGAAATCGTAATTATCGAAGCACTATGCAAAGGGTGCGGGTTATGTGGCGCTTCTTGCACAAAAGGAGTTATAAAAATCAAGCACTTTACTAACGAGCAGATTTTATCTGAAATCTACGCATTAGGAGG
>CAZDJH010000294.1:0-5594 GCA_964505645.1 uncultured archaeon
TCAAGACCATAAATGGATATTGCTACTGCAACTGCCAGCTCAAAAAAATTACTTGATAAATGTCCACCGGAAGGGGGCTACAAGGGCACTCCCTCCAAGGCATAAATTAATTCCTGAAGATTACCAAGATATAGGACAACCCGTTTTAATCCCAGGAACAATGGGATCCGCATCATATCTCTGCGTTGGTAGGGAAAAGGCCATGGATTTAAGTTTCGGTTCAACCGCACATGGAGCTGGGCGCGTGATGTCTCGCAAAAGCGCCGATAGGAAATGGCCAGCCCGCCAGGTACAAAACGACCTTTCCAACAAAAATATTTTCCTAAAAGCAGCTTCAATGAGGACTATTGCGGAGGAGGCTCCTGGAGCTTATAAAGATGTGAATCAAGTCGTTCAAGTAAGTCAAGACTTAGGAATTGTTGAGAAAATTGCGAAGCTTACCCCCATCGGCGTTATGAAGGGTTAATATCAATATTCAGCCCACTTCTACTTCTAAGATCTACTATTTTTTTTCTCCCAATTAATCGCGAGAACGCACATTTCTTTCAGTCTATAATAAATGTTCGCTTAATGAATCTTAACGAAGTATGAATTCTTTTTTCTTTTGTGATATCCTAATTCAATCAGGCTATCTGGCAATTTGACTTAATCTTCCAGTCTCTCATATAATTCAGGGGGCTTTCCACCGCATCCGAATGTAAAGGTAAAAAGAGCCTTTTTTCTTTACATTGAGGGCAAAAATAGTCTCCCCCCTTCTCTTTATCATCAAAAGTATAGCCGCATTCCTCACATATTGTATAAATACTCATATTTAATTAATACCCAAAGCCCTTTAAAATCTGATTCTTATAAAGCATAATAAGAGCAAGCTCATCCCCAACATTGAATAAGGGATTATGGGTTTTGCCTTATACTTTAGTAATGCAAAGCGCATATAATAATTTTCATAGCGCTCAGTTCCGAAGAACCAATTTATAGACGCGGTCGTTCCTTTTAACAGGCCTATCCACGGTTATCCCCACCGCCAACTTTTTATCCCGAGTAGCTTTTGGAGTTTCTACGAAGTTCCGTTTTCGCTTTATCTGAATAGAGGAGACCTTTTGCCTAAGGTAAGTATTTGTGTGTGCTCCTATGATGAATATTTCTTCCCCTAGTTTAAGAGAACCATGGAAAAGCAAGATTTTTGCCGCCTTATTTTTGGGAAAGTAATTAATCACCTTTCCAATTTCCTTTTTTTTGTAATTAGAAATATTGCCGCTCCGTTCTCGGCTGATTTCCCTTTCCGCTGGGACTTCAAAATAAAACCCAGTAGAAAGCCCCCGGTTATAGACCTTTTTTAATCGCTTGAGCCAATTTTTTACTTTTTCTTCGGTGAATTCACCGTTATAGTATGCATCGATTGCTTCCCGGTAGCAACGCGTCGTCTCTTCTATGTAAATTGGGTCCCTCATCCTGCCTTCGATTTTAAATGCGTCAATCTGAGCCCTAATTAATTGGGGGATATATTCAATCATGCACAGATCCTTGGCATTTATAAAAAAAGTACCATCATAAAACACTTCATTCCCATGTTCATTTGTGAGTTTCCATTTTCCTCTACAAGGTTGGGTGCATTTCCCTCTATTCGCTGAAAAATACTGTGAATTACGGAATTCGGCTGAAAAATAACACCTTCCAGAGACTGAGGTGCATTGGGCACCATGAACAAAGGTCTCTACTTCTGCGCCGTGCAATGCCTGTTTTATATGTTTTATCTGGTTTAAGGAGAGTTCTCGAGCGAGATTTAACCTTTCTGCCCCGAGCCGTTCATAGAATTTAGCCGTCTGAGTGTTGGAACTATTTGCTTGAGTTGAGATATGAAATCTTAATCCCATCTCTTTTATTGCCTCAATAACCCCAATGTCATGTACGATAATAGCGTCCACCTCAGCCTCATGGGCCCTCGTCAAAATCTTGTTTATCAATCCAAATTCATTGTCATATACAATAACATTTGTCGTTAAATAGGTCTTAATGTTATAATTATGACATTTTCGCACGATAGATTTCAAATCTCTGAGCGGTATATTGTCAGAGAACGCCCTCATATTGAGGTCTTCAATTCCAAAATAGACCGCATCTGCGAATTCTAAAATCGCACTCAAAGACTGGCGGTTTTTTAGAGGACTGAGTAATTCTACTTTTTCTGACCTATCTTCTTTCATTATACATTGAATAATATGGTAAAAAAAATAATCCTTTTCTTAATACATGAGAAACAGGATTATCTAATATTTAAGGTTTATATAAATTGAATCAAAAAAAAAATCCCCCTACCCTTTGCGGGGCGGTCATTAAATGTCTAATATTTATACATTTGGGTCATCCCTAATGGGGGTTTACATATCTTCTATTGCCTTTAAAATTATATCTATGTTAGGCCTATCTGGTTTGGTTTTGGCAAAATAGGTCCACACAATCTTACCCGACGAATCGATGAGGAATTTTGAGGGGAGTGCTTGCTTAGATTTCATTTTTTTCCCTGGGATATGATCAAAAATATCAACCTTAAATTTTTTAGCGATTTTAGCACCTCTATCAGAGATTTGAGGGAACCGCAAGCCGAATTTCTCTTGATATTCTTTTAAATGATTCACACTATCACAAGCAATTGAAATTAGTTTTATGTTATGTGTCTTAAATTCATCCAAATGGTCATTTAAGAGCTGTGAATGTTTTTGTCACCCATGTCACCATGTCCCACGGAAGAAATCTATGAGTAATCCATTATAATTTTGGAGGATTTTCTCTGAATCCATTTTGTTTCCATTAATATCTGTTGTCGAAATCTTTGGCGCAATTTCCCCTACAGAAAGCCCCTTATCATTTGCAGAACTATCGCTTTCATCCATTTAAAGTATAACAATAAATATTAGTATTTAAATAATTACATTATATAATATTTAATAAAATAAAATAATAGAATTGATGAAAAGATAAGACCCTCGCGAGAGGTGGTCAGCATAAATCTAACATTTTTATTTATGCTTCATTCCCTTTAAATTTTTTACTAAAAATCGGTTATCATTTATAACTCAATATCCGAAAAAGTTGTATTGACTTACACACAGGACAATATTTATATCCATATGTTTCCTTATCTAAGATCTTACCACAATTTTGACAGATAATCATCAAGGGAGGTAAATGCAAACCTAAAATTAAATATGTGCTTTATTATTTAAAATTCTACCATTTTTATTAACAAGACTTCAATAAAAAATTCATAAAAAAAAAATATATTCCATAAAAAATTTAAAGTAAGAATTAAATAGAATATAAATATTCAATTACTATATTAAATTATCAATTGCTAAACTTAAGGGAATAACGCAATGAATGACACTGATCGAAATGAAAGGGCTATGAAACTATTGGAGCAGACAAGGATTCTCAATTTTGCCAGATTAGCAAAGCTCCTCGTTGATTTATTTGGTTTAGATGAAAGCTTTAAGAAAGTAGGGGAGCGGGAAGGGCAAGAAGTGGAAATTCAAATTCCGTCTCTGAATGGCTATTTATCATTCACTCTGGTCACGAAAAAGGGGGATTTCTCAAGTCGTGCCGAGAGGGCACAAAATCCCGCAGCTACCATAATACTCGATATAGAAAAGGAAAATGTAATAAAAGTTTTAAGTGAAATTATAAAAAGCAAAGCAAATGTATTCGGATTTATGAAATTAATACCGTTGTTCATCACCGGAAAGATTAAGGTAAAAGGATCTATTTTTACTGTTTTAGCCTTAGTCAGGTGTATTATGATTGGAAATAATGAAATCTACAATAAAAGCAAATAATGAAAAAGAAAATGAGGTTAGATGATAATACGTTCTTGCAGAGTGCGGATACGATTAAAAATAGTTATATGGATCAGACAGGTAAGAAAATTGGAGGGTATTATTGCACTTATATTCCTGAAGAGTTGATCCATGCGGCAGGTTTGTTTCCATATAGGATCCGAGCTACAGGTAATGAGGACACCGATTTGGCGGATACATATATGGTGAGATTTACTTGCTCTTTCATCAGGAGCACGCTCAATATGGCATTACAGGGAGGATTTGACTTCTTAGATGGACTCTTTATCTGCAACAGTTGTGATCACGGCAGGCGCATGTATGAGCTCTATGATTTAGTGGTTTTTGAGCGGGAAGGACTAACTAAAACAATACCACGTTTCTACATTTCTTTACCTCATATTCTCTCTAAAGAGTCCTTCGGATGGGTTTATGGTGAAATACTGGACTTAAAGGAAAAAATGGAAAAGATTTATGATGTAAATATAACGAATGATAAATTATCGGAGGCAATTCGATTATATAACCGAAACCGGGAGCTTATGAGGGAAATATTTAAGTTACGGTTATTACATAAACCGAAATTGACGGGGACGGAAGCTTTAAGGATTTCAATCGCGAATAGTTCCGTACCTAAACATATAGCAAATCCAGAGCTTGAAGGGATCCTTCAATTTCTTATGAAAAGGAAAGGAATAAATACAAGTAGTAAAAAGCGAATCTTATTACTAGGGAGCGTTGTAGATAATGTGCAATTTACTGAACTTATTGAAGATTCGGGAGCGATAATTGTGTCTGATAACTTATGTTTCGGAAATAGGACGATTGTAGATGATATAAAGGAGATAAACCAGAATAATCCCTTAGAACAAATAACGGAGCGACTTTATTATCATTTATCTTGTCCCCGTATGATGGATGATCATCCTCGCAGATTAGAATTTGTTAAAACCGAAATCGAAAAAGGGAATGTTGACGGGGTAATCTTACAACGGATTAATAATTGCGACCTTCACGGTTGCGATAATATGTTATTCGAGCATGAATTAAAAGATTTGGATATACCGGTATACAACTTCGATCGCGAGAATTTCCAATCTGATAATACCCGATTAAAAACACGCATTCAAGCGTTCATAGAAATGATACCATAATATTTCTAAGTAAAATTATAATAAATAGAAAAAAACACAATCAGAAACCAGAAAAGTTAAAAAAATGGAACATAAAGCAATACCCTATGAGATGGTACTTAACAGCATCGCCTCCACGCGAGAATTGGTTGAAAGAATTCTCCCTAAAGGAGAGATCGACTCCCTAAAATTAGGAGCGAAATGTATAGAAAATGTTGTTCGAGATTCACTTGAAAAGGCTAGTGAGGGTTATCCTATTATTGGACATCACTTTGCTTTTCAGAGAGAGTATCTTTCATGCTTTGAATGCGTTCCAATCTGCATCGAGGGTACATCTTACCTTCTTTCTGCATTATTGCCCGATGGTGTTGAAAATTATTATGATCTGATGGCAAACTGGGGGCATCCATTTCATACCTGTTCTAGCCAGAAGGGAGTAATGGGAATGACTTTAGATGACCTCTTTGAGTTTGATGCGATTATAACGCCCACTGCGCCTTGCGACAATACCTACGCCTCATATCCATTCTTTCAATATGAGGATATTCCCTTGGTACTCCCCGATATCCCTTTTATTCATAATGAAAAAGCCTATAAATATTACGGTGAGCAATTGAAGTTAGGGCTA
>CAZDJH010000295.1:0-5569 GCA_964505645.1 uncultured archaeon
CGTCGTCGGGGGCGGCCACGGGGCTGGGCAGCGTAACGTTGCCCGAGGGTATGGTCTAAATCACCTACGAAATTAAAGAAATCTCCCTTAAAATCCTCCGTGATAGATGTCTGCTCTTCAAAAATTATACGATTAACCTCTCTAAAGAAGAGAAATATCTCTGCTATTGCTTCAGGAGTTCCGAAATCATTCTCCATTGCATCAATTATGTTTTCCCCCGTTTTTTTCATACTCGCACTTAAATTACTCAATCTATGGAATCCCTTTTCGCTTGGAGTTAGCTCCTTGACTTTTTGGATCGTGGTCAGTAGTTTTTGGTAATTCGTGTCCGCTTGCTTGATACTTTCCATCGTAAAATTGGTGGAGCTCCGGTAATGGCTGGATATTAAGAAGAACCGGATTACCATTGGTCCGAACTCCTTTAAGAGCTCCGAGACTAAAAAGAAATTCCCGAGGCTTTTCGACATCTTTTCATTGTCAACCTCGATAAACCCGTTGTGGAGAAAGTACTTAGCGAAGATATCCTTGCCTGTATATGCCGTCGATTGAGCAATCTCGTTCTTATGATGGGGTGATTTCAAATCCAAACCGCCACCATGGATGTCTATGGTCTCGTCCAAAAACTTAACCGCCATACAAGAACATTCTATATGCCATCCTGGGCGCCCCTTACCCCATGGACTCTCCCAATGCGGCTCCCCTTCCTTCCAAGCTTTCCAAAGTACGAAATCTTTCTGATCGTATTTATCACCATGTAAGGGTTTTTCATCCGTGGGAATGTTATATTCTTCCCATTCCTCCTCTTCTTTATTTTGGAAAATGCTTTCATAATCTTTATATGTTTTCACGGCAAAATAGACAGAATCATTACTTTCATAAGCATATCCTTTATCGATGAGGGTTTCAATCACCTCAATCATAAAATCAATGATTTCCGTAGCCCGTGGGTTTTTATAATCGGGCATAAGATTCAATGCCCCCATAATCTCTTCATATTCAGCGATATATTTTTTGCTCAATGTTTCATAATCAACCCCCCGTTCTTGAGCTCTTTGAATAATCTTATCATCGATATCCGTATAGTTTTTGACTAATTTAACTTCATATCCCTTGAATTCCAAATAACGGCGAATTAAATCAAAGGAAATAGCAGATTTGGCATGACCAAGATGTGGGCTGTCATAGACAGTGGGGCCACAAACATACATGAGCACTTTCTTTTCATTGATAGATTCGAATTCTTCTTTCCGAAAAGTTAAACTATTATAAACCCTCATACTTTTAGCTTTTTAAAATCAATGAGATTAAATTTATATAATATTATTGTAAATAATTGAAAAATAAAAACATTTTAGAATAAAACTCAATAATAATTTCCCAAAGAGTAAACGATATAAATTTGGCTGTTTTTTAAATTAGTTCCTACAATAATTTACAAATAGCTGCGGCTTTTGAGCATACCCTTGCTCATTTAGCCCCCCGCATTGAGCCAACACTTCACCGGGGATAGGATTTTTACCGATCCTTAAATTAATTAAATTTTCCAAATTTCCCAACCCCTCTACGGTTCTAATTTTATTTTCGTGGAGGTTCAGCTGGTTTAGTTTTTTTAATTTTTCGACCCCCTCAATTCGTTCTAATTTATTTGTTTCAAAAGAAAGAATCTCCAAGTTCACTAAGGTATCTAAGCCCTTGATTTCGGAAATATTATTTTCGGAAAGATATAGCACTTTCAAGTTAGTAAGGGATTCTAAATTCTCGATAGTTTTAACCTGATTTCCATAGAGATTTAACTTTTCTAGACTTTCTAAGCCTTCCAGCCCGTTAATCTTTTGAATGTTGTTATTATAAAGATATAATTCTTTTAAATATGTTAATGAGGCTAATCCTTCAATTTCCCCGATTTTGATCAATTCAATATTTCCGAGAATAAGTCTTTTCTCCTTTACATGATAAATTTTTCCATTAACAAAGACATACTTATTCTTCATTTGGATATGATGGGTATATAGAAAGCCAGCGATGGGAATTGAACCCATGATCAATAGCTCTGCAGGCTACCTCCTTACCGCTCGGAAACGCTGGCTTTGGTTTAAGATTTTCACATTATATAAAGATAATTTATATTAAACATTTTCACTTAAAAACATTATTGGTCATATAATCCCAAACGCTTAAAATATCCAACTTAAAAATATATATTTTCATTTATATATAATATTCAAAAAGCATTTATGAATAAATAAAGTATTCAAGAACCATCTATGAAAAGATGTGACTATTGTAATCATATTCTGGAAAACATTCCATTTCATTGCCGCTATTGCGGAAAGCAGTTTTGCGAGCGTCATAGATTACCAGAAAATCACGAATGTGATTATCTATTAGTAGAAGATTCAATGGAGGAACTCCTTTATTCTGATATTTTAGAGTCATTAGAAGGGGATCTAACTGTTGCGGATATATATCACAATTTTACCATAAAAAAATTTACAGAAGAGCAAACAATAGGGCTTTTAAGGCACCTACTTGAACAAAGCAATGATAATTATACCCAAATGCATTGCATTCAAGCTTTCAAGTCTCTTCAACTCATCGAAGATTCTGTGTTTGCTATTCTTGAAGAAACAATTCTCTCGAATAGAAATAAAAAAGTGTCTCAGCTAGCCTTGAAGGTTGTCAAAGAATTATTTCCTAAAAAAAGTAAAAGAATTCAAAATTGGTTAAGCAAACAAGATCATCACTAACGATACGGGCTAAGGAAATACAACACAAAAAAATCCCTTTCATTCTCCTCATAAACAATTTACTATTTTTGAACCTATAGAAAATATAGTTAGTGAGTTATTTAAGAAATGATAATTATTCGAAAAACAAGAGAAACTCTTTACTTTTTTGAAGTATTGGCATAACAATAACTGCAATCATGTCGGCACTTGAAAATACCATGGTAACCCCCGATATCTTTAGATTTATGGCAACCGCACGCATCCCTCTGTCCTGTATCTTTTTTAGTAGGGAGTGATTCACCGGTCAGCTTGGAAATCTTCCGGGCGTCTATACAGTGAGCCTGTACAATCCCATCTATGTGTAGTAAATCTGGCTGACAGCATGCTTTCATTGAAATACCATATTTTCCGCAAATGGACAATAATTTCTCAATTACCTCCTCCTCTTTTTCTAAGGATGGTTCAATGGGAATGTACCCTCGAGCTTTCATACGCCGTTTTACTTTTGAATAAATAGTGGCAAACGAAAAAATCATTTCATTTAACCCTGCTTCCGCAATGTGTTTGATTATATACTTAAATTTGCCTAAATTGCTTTTTATCTTATTTGAACCCTTATTTCTATAAAATATGATTGGATCATAGCGGAAATTAACGGCTAAAGGGCCGAACTCCTCCACTAACCATGATAATTGTCTTAACCTCTCCTCAAGGGATGTATGCAGACCCCTCTCCAATTCAGATTGGGAATTAATTGTAAATTGGAAATAATGCCCCTTATAGGCTTGAAATAGATCTTTATTCGAAGTATAGCACTTAATCCACGGTCCAAAATCCTTACTCCACCAGCACCAGCATTTTACATCCTTTGGGCTTAGGGATACTCGTGTTATCTGTTTCGGATTAAAGGGATTCTTAACGTCTACAAATCCTTCCCCAACTCTCTGCATCACCCAATCCATCAAAAAACCGGGAATATCCGTCCGGCGAGAGCATGAAATGATTTTATATTTTCTTAGTTTCCTATCGCTCATAAAGCTAAAATTAATTAAATACCATTATATTTACCAAAGATATAATTGGTGTCTTCTATATATTATTAAATCACTGTCAAAAAAGAATTTTTTTACTACATAAAGGAATATGTATTTGAGTTTCTAGAACAAGCAATACCAACATAATTATTAGAACCCATTTGAAAATGCCCGATAATTTCAAAAACTATTTATTTATTCAATAACAAACATATTTAATCAAATATTTAAGTCTGATACAACACGAAATCATGAAATCAGATACTACTAAATGGATTATATTATCTTCAATTTTAGTGATAATTAGCTGCTTCCTTCCGTGGTGGGGGTTATTCTGCGAATATATTCCGATTTCTGGCTCATCATCCTATATATTTTTTCTCTCAAATCCCTTTTTTGATAACTTTGTCAAGGTTATTTTTATCGGTCCGAGCACCTTTGATTTAGATGATGGCTTAACAAATGTTTTTAACGGAGGGCAAGCCGCTTCTATAATTCTCTTGATTGGGGTTATCATCACCCTCATTGGAGGGGCATTAGGGATAATAAGCTTAGGAAATAAAAAAATTGCTCTCATAGGAGCGGCATTGGTCTTTGCAGGGATAATTATTTATATAATAGGATTATTATTAGGAGAGCTTCCAGGAATGATAAATCCAACATATTTTACGGAAAATGAATTAAGTCCCATTTTTGGTAAGCACATCCGGACGATAAATATTTTTAATAAAGCCTCTGATACCTTTGGCGTTAGTATAGGACTTATTCTTGCTGCTATAGGTGGAACGGGTTTATTGATATCTGGATTTAGGTCAACCAAAAGCCGCTACTAATCTATTTTTATATCTTTTTTCTCTTTTTTATTTTTATTATCTTTTTATATCCAATTAACAGAGGAAGAGGAAAACTCAAGAGGGCGAGTCGATTTTGCCGAAATTCATAAGTTTATGGTTTTCTAATTTCTTAGTAGGAATGAGTAAATGGGAATCTTTATTAGGTTTTAAGGGTTTATGACCATGAATATTTATGACCGAAATGAAATTTTGCCCCACCTGTGGTAGTCCTATTTCCGAAGATAACCAAGGTCTATGCAAAAATTGTGGGCTGGTCTTCGAAAGGGAAGAGCAGCCAAGAATGGAGACGGCTCCAGAGACTTCACACCAATCGCCCCAACCAACTCAACCGGTTACATACGCCAGCCTCTTTAAAAGAGTAGTTGCATTTATCATTGACTCTATTATTATAAGTATTGCTTCAAGTTTTTTTGTTTCAATAATTAATGTGCCAGTAATTATCGGAAACCCGATATTATTTTATATGGGTAATTATTATAGGTGGATAACTACGCTTTTTAATTGGTTAATCGGCTTTTTTTACTTTTGGATATTAGAAACTAATAATAACGGTCAAAGCCTGGGAAAAGAAGTAATGCATATTCGGACCGTGCGGGAAGATACTTTCGACATTGCGGAACCCAATCAATACGCGCTTACTAATATATTCAAATCCACCCCCCTTGTTGTCGTCGATTTTATAATCGGGCTGCTAGTACGTGAAAAAGATTCAATTAAAACATACAGATATTTACAGAAAAAATCGGGGACAGTTGTTATTGAAACCTCAGATTGAATTCATCTTCTTTTACTTTATATTTTTTTAAACTCTTAATTATATTTTTTTAAACTCTTAATTATATTTATTTTCAAATAATTATAAATCGAGTTTAGTTGTATAATCCATATTTTCAATACAAATTTGTAATTATAAAGTATTCTGATCAATAGTAATTTTTCAGAAAAAATAAGG
>CAZDJH010000296.1:0-5529 GCA_964505645.1 uncultured archaeon
ACATTAAGAGAAAAAATTTGGAAGAAAAAAAACGCCAAAAAAAGTGCGATCGGGGTCGAAATCATATAAATAGTTTAAATAGGATTTTGTCAAAAAATGATAACGAAGTAAAAACCTTAAATTGAGAAGGAACTTAGAATTGAAAACGTGGAAAAACCAAAATGTAATATAAATATTCTATGGAGAAAAATTATTGCGAGTAAATACAGTGAATACGGAGTGACTGCAATGAATACAGAGTGACTGCAGTAAATACTGAGTGATTATGTTAATATGAAATAAAAAATTGAAATAGAAAAACAATTAAAAGAACCAAAGAACCGACTGAAAAAAAATGAAAAATAGAAAAGAAATATATATGAATAATAATTTATAATAGGAACCGTTAGTTATAAATACTATATTGAACTTTTAAGAGCGTGTGAACAAATGGAATCAATTCATAAAGATAATCTTTGCCTTATTGGCGGACTGGGGCTTATAGGACTGTATGTCGATATTCTCGACTCCTTGGAATTAGATTACGGGGTTGTTCCCGAAAAATATCATTTAATCACGAGCCCCGAAAAACACAGGGAATTCAAGGATAACGATTTGGATTCGGATAAGGTCTACAATGTCGTCCATGAGCTTGATTTTCAAACTGTTTTACGAGAGAATTACGAGCAAGTATATACCCAATGTAAACGGTTAATAGAGAAGGAGAAAGACAATTTCAATATCGTTTGTGAACTTACGGGCGGGACAAAACCCGTATCGATTGCTCTCACCGTTTTGGGGCAGGAATTTGACCTTCCGAGGATCTATTTCAGCGGAGAGAGGATAATCGAAATTTAAGCATCATCCTGTTGGAAAATACACTATGAATAATTTAAAAAAGTTTTCTAACATTTCTTCCCTCTCTGCTTCACTGTAGAAGAGAAAATGGCTTAAATGAAATATAAGACAACATCCAAACACTCTTGTTTTCCTACTCATAATGCGGTTGTGCTACAAATAGGATTCGATTTCCCATTTTGGGGAATTTACATTTTCTTGGATTTCATATAGTCGCAAATTCATCCCTTAATACTCCGGATTTAAAGATTTAAATACAATCGCTTCTTATTATTTTTTAATTAAAGTCGGACAAAGACCTAACCTAATCTCATGAGAGAATGGAAAAGCTTAAATATGTTTATATGTTATATATTACATTGTTAAATTAAAATTCACATCCATATATACTGATATATATATTGATCTTCAATCAATAATAAATACTAATAAATAACTCTCAAAGTAACTTTTGCGAAAATCTACCTATTAAAGATTTTATAAAAATTTCCTACTTTAATTTTAGGAAACTAATTGTATTGAAATAAAAATTTCAAAAAAAGTGAAAATTCCAAATGAATGATAATAATGCAACAAATATTTTGGTATTGAACGTAGGTGGTAATCCTTTACCTAATTATATTGTTGCCAAATACTGTTTAATGAATAGAACAAATGTGGATAAAATTCCGAAACCTGATAGGATAATATTTATTTATTCTAAGTTTACAAAAAAGTTTTTTTATACTATAAGAGCCGTATTGGGAAGCGATAATAGTATAAATCTTACTAATATTGAGATTAAGGAAATAAATATCAAAGAAAATTCAAGAAATTATGAAAAAATTATAAAAAAATTAGGCGAAACAATGTCAGGCACAGCTTTAAATTCGATTCACTTAAATATTACGGGGGGCACGAAGGAAATGATGCTTGCTTCTTTCGATTGGTTAAAAGAATATCCTTATAGTAAAAAGAACATACCGCTCTTGATCTCCGATTTAGACCCCGAATTCTTTCTAATGAATACGTATTTAATATATAGAGATAGAATTGATTTTAATATAAGCATAACCAAACTAAGGAACAAGATTAGCCTTGATTTTAACACTTTATTCCAACTCCATGGGATTACACACCTATACGAGAAAGATCAAGTAAGTCCATTTTATGAAACAGTACAAGATTCAGATGATATCTCAAGTCTGATGGAAGTTTATTCCGATGTGAATAATTATACAAAAAGCAATGACATAGGGCATATTGTTGAGAATAAAAGTATAGATATTAATATTTTCGATACTGTTCCAAATGTTTTGAGGACAGTTAAATATAACTCAGAGGAAAAAAAAAAGCAATTAGCATATAAATTTATTTGGGGTGGTTGGTTTGAAGACTTAATCTATTCTTGTATTCTGAGAATCTTCAACGGTACAAATGCAGAAGTTAAAAAAAATATTTATGGTGCTAAAGAATATCAAGCTATAAATGGAAATCCAAGAAAAAAAGTATTCGAACTAGATATCGGAATTTTGAGGGGATATGAATTTTTTAACGTATCAGTAAGCACAACAACACAATCAATGCTACTAAAATATAAGAACTACGAAGCTATATATAGGGCTGAACAACTGGGAGGGATACACGGGAAAGCCGTAATTATTGGTTATGGAACCAAAGTCTTATCGATCTTTGAACAAATTGTCTTAACGAAATTAATAAAAGATAATAAATTAAATCTTATTCTTGATGATGACCTCCAATTAAACAGTAAGCTGGAAGATTTACGAAATTTACGAAACCCTATAGGTATAAATGATTTAGAAAAATATTTAAGATCTATTTTAAAAGATCTCATCAATCAAAAACGCATAAGCAAAAAAAGACCACCAAAAAACCAAAAGAAACCCGATAAGCCAGGAAATGGAAAGGATTTACTTATATTAGTTATAGGAAAGAATCCATTGCCGAATTATGTCATTACCAAATATTTATTAAAAAATAATAATGATATTCCGAAACCCGATAAGATAATGTTATTGTTTTCTAAGGATACTAAATCCATTGCCGATAGACTTAAAGAGAATTTTAGGGAGCAATTTGATTTCGAAATAAATGATTTTATTGATGTAAATCTACGTCAACATCAAAGAAATCTTATATATATTATTAATTGTATAAAAAAGGTTCTCCCTTCGGGTTTAAATACAATTCATTTAAATTATACGGGAGGGACCAAACCAATGTCTTTAGGGTCTCGAATTGCAGCGGAACTCTTTGAAAATAATAATAACAATTTTGGGAATGTGATTTTTTCTTATTTAGATCCTAAAAAGTTCCAGTTAAATTGGCATACGAGTGCACAGCAACCCCAACAAGTTAATTTCGGTTCCACAGCAGGCGATTTAAGAGAAAAAGTTATCATTCAACCAAATGAGTTAATAAAACTGCATATTAATCAATCTATACTTTCTTTACCTTTTAAAAACTTAGTTAAGGATTTAGAAACAAATTTTGGTACCAGAATTATTAGAAGTAAGATTAATAGAAAGCAGATAAACATTTTTATACAGAACGATAACACCCTTTTAGATCAAGTTAAAGAACATCTAAGAAATTATTCTGTTCAATATTATGTGGAAGAACTTAATGATGATGAGATTGAAATTAAAATTGATCAACGATTTTTTAATCATTTTGAATTTATCAATTTTAATACTATTCAAGAAATCATAGATACCATTAATTCCAAAATTACATGGATTGAGAACCATAATCATACAAAACCTAAGCCGGTAATATTCTTAAAAGGATATCAGTTATTTCTCATCTATTTTATTACTATGAAAAAGGAAGATAATTATGGAAATATAAAAAAAGAGGCTTTTGTTGCACGATATCTCGCCTATACATTAGGAGGCGAACACGCAATTGCGATAGTATTGCACCATAGACAAAATGAAGCTCAGAGGTTAAATAAGAATGATTTTGAAATGTTAAGCATGGACTTATCAGAATTTAGAGCCACTCAGAATTGTATTGTTCTTAAGAAAAGTAAATTAAATCTAATGAAAGAGATAATAAAAGGAGGAAATGTAATTCAAGCATGGGACAGCCTAACATGAAGATATTAACGCTATACGATGTGATGGGAATACAAAAGTTCATTTTTTCCACAAATAAATTAAAGGAAAATTTAGGTAGCTCGCTTATTGTTGAAGAGATCCTTAAAAAACACTTAAGAAGTATTATAAAGAGCAGTTCTCATAAGGGAATGATTGTTTATATTGCAGGAGGAAACGCTTTAATAATATTTGATAACAAGAATGATATGAGAAGAATAAATAATGAATTATCCAAAACCATTATAAAAGAAACAAGCGGACTTTTAAACCTTGCTGTTGCATATTTAGAAACTGATTTTTCTGATTTTCAAAAGGATTATGAGGAACTGGAAAAAAAGATAAAAGAGAATAAGTTGGAATATATAAGGACAAGACCGAATTTAGGTATCGCAATAACAAAAGAGGAATTTAGTACGGGTCTTCCAGCTCAAGTTATTGATGAAAACAATGAATATCTATCAGCTGCGTCCTTTAATAAGAGAAAAAGATCTGGAATTGATGAATATAAAGAGAGATATATAAGAGAAAATCCTGATTTAGATAATAATCAGAAAAGAAATTATACATTTCCTTTAAGAATTGACGACCTGGGACAGGTTAAAGGTAGCGATTATATCGCTATTGTTCATATAGATGGAAATGATATGGGACTAAGAAGGAAATCTCTACTTTTAAAAAAAAGAGGTAGCTGTTATGAATCTTATAAATTGATGATCATGCTTTCAAAACTAATTACTAGATTATTTGAAAGGGCTGTTCAAAAAACAATAAAAACCTTAATTAGGGTTTTAGAAGATAGATTTAACATTGAATTCAGCACCAACATTCATCCAAGAAGCACGTTAGATGGAACTATTAATCTACCTATTCGACCTTTAATTTTAAATGGTGATGATATAACTTTTATTTGTCACGGTAAATTAGGATTAAGCCTTGCTGAAACTTTTTGTTATCATTTAAAAAGTCTGCAAGAAAAAGAAGAATTCCAACTTGAAGGCAAATCATTGGATATATCGGCATCAGGAGGGGTTCTTATAATAAGTTCCAAGTTCCCTTTTCACAGAGCATACGATTTTACTGAGGAGCTATCTAGATCAGCTAAGATAAAAGGTAAGGCTTTGGAAAATCAAAATACGATAATCGATTTAGATAATTTAGATGAAGAGGAATTAATAACTCAAGGATTTTGGTTGGATTTTCATATCTGCCAATCTAATATTGGTATAAATCTCCAAGAAACAAGAAGACGCCAGTATAACCTCATGGGATATGAACCAGATGATTTAGAATTAGTTAATTCGCACGGGAAACCTATTCTAAAGGAGCCCAGATATAATTTATTATGGCGCCCTTGGTGCCTATATTCTTTTAATGAGGTGAACCGATGTCTGGATGAATATAATTGGAATAATTTGATTACACTAGTTAACAATTTTAAAAATAAAAAGTCAACCAGAAGTAAAAATAAAGAATGGTCCAGAAATAAAATAATTAATTTTAAAAAATCTTTTTTCAAAACAAAAGAGATGGTAAATGTAGCAAAAAAGGAGTTGGAATTAGTTAGTTCAAGTAGAGCCTTCCCCGAATT
>CAZDJH010000297.1:0-5495 GCA_964505645.1 uncultured archaeon
TCACTATATTCAGCAAATAATTTTTTTATTTTTTTCCGAGTTTCTTTTATGTTCATACCTATAATTTCTTCTGCATGACCAGTTGCGATCCCTACTATATTTTTTTTAAAGATATCTATTAAATAGGTGAATTTATTATATTTTTCCCTTAATTCGAATTCATCTGGACAAAATTCATAATCTAATCGTTCGGGAACATCTTTAAATTCAATATTATTAATTCTTTTATCTAAAAAACTAAACTTTTCGTCTTTTGTGCCCCATTTATCAATATATTTCACAAAACATTTTTCATTAGAATGTTCTTTATATCTTATAAAGAAAACAATAGCAACTCCCACTCTAATTCCAAAAATATTTTCATCTATATTTATCCCTCTTTCTTTAGCAGAATAGGGAATACCCTTTCTTGAATCTCCATGAAGGTCTACGATCCAGATTTCATCAAAACCCCTTTTAAGTGAAGATCTCATCCCTCTAAATATTAATCCATCTATATAATAATTATTAGTAATAAACCCAACGATTCCAGAACCATTTTGTTTTACTTTCCATTGAGCAAATCTTATAAATTTTACATAATCGTCTTGAATAGCCTTATACCCGGATATTTCTTTGGTTCCTTCACGCTGTAAATCCCAAAAATAATCATTATTTTCTTTTTTTATTGCTAATACTTCATCATCCGATTTGTTTCTAAAACTCTTATCATTGTAATTTATTTTATTTTCAATCCACTCGAATTTATTTTGGCTTGATACATTATAGGGAGGGTTACTTAAAATTACTAATACTTTCTTATTATTTCTAATATCTAAACCTCCCAATATTTCTTCTGCTATTGTAGGATTTCTAAAATCATTCAAAGACATTTGGAAATCCATTAATGTGTTAAATAAATATAGTTTAACTCTATCCCTTTTGGGGTTAAATTCTGCTCCTAATTCGTTAATTATCATATTTGTCCGTAAATGACCAAGGACATAGGGGGCCATTAAAATCTCGAAAGCATATGTATTTTCTAAAAATTGCTCATGAATCCATTGGTTAAATTTACTTTTTACCCTGCTTGGTTGTTTTTCGAATTTTTGTTCATAAATCAATTTTGCTTGTTTAATAACTTCACATGGAAACCCCATTGTACCGGAAGCAGGATCGAGAAAGCAAATATCGTTAGAAATTAGACCCTCATTCTTACTGAATTTTTCTTTTAGAAAATAATTAATACCTCTTACTATGAAATTAATAATGGGCTGTGGAGTAAATACAATTCCGCGGTCTTTAGCTATTTCTCGATCGTATTCCCATAAAAATTTACTATAAAATGTTATCATTAAAGTCTCTGTATTTTCAGTTACCTTTTCAAATTGAGTTGACTGGAAGATTCGTTCTATTTTTTGAATTACTTCACTTTGTACTTTTGGCGATAAATGTATAGAAATATTTGCAAAGATATCATAAATAAAGGTTCCGAAGGGTAAATACTTATTTGCGATATTAAATGAGAAATCTTTAGAATTGTTACCTTCCTTACAAAATCTCATCCAAGAGATAAATCCCCCGTATATTAAAGTTTGAGCAAATAAATCGGCAAACTCTTTTGACTTACTTTCTTTATCGCTTGAGAAAATAGAATCCAAAAAATCTTGTCTCATATTTTTAAAGTATCGTTTCATAGGATTTTTTGGATCTTTGAAAGTATTTATTACTTCTCTCTTTAAGATTTTTGCATATTTCACTAAGTGGGATATCATAGAACTTACTTTATTTATAGAAAGAACTCTATCTTCACATAAATAGCTCAGACCGTTCTCGAATTCACTTGTAGCACCTCTATAAGTACTCCAAACAGCTTCACTATCATCGATAATTTGAAATTTCTTTTTAATCTGATGGTCCACTTCTTTACTAGTCGGTGTGTCTTTATTAATGAGCCAAATACACTTAAAATCAGTAACCATTACGGGAAATTTCCCATTTTCACCCCCCCTATATCGATATACTTGGTTAAACAACCGATTTCCGGAATCTGCTTTCAACCAATTATCTATAGGGTCATCGGGGTTTTTTGCCTCGATATTTATAATAGGAACATTATCCATATATACAATAAAGTCGGGTTTATCTTTGGTCTTAGTCTTAGGAACAACAACTACCTCAAATTCTTCCGTGTTGAAATAATTTTCGAGGAGATATTCAAAACTCGAATAGAATGACTCCTCATTTGCAATCCCTTGATCAATTAATTTTTGAACTCTTTTCACATATTTATTGAAGGCATAGCTCGAGACCGAAAGTTTATCTGTAATCGTCATTTTTTTCTACTTTTTGTCGATAATTTTAAGAATAGTTAGAAGGATTTATAATAATTTATTATCTAGTGCTTATAAGTATTATCTATTTCATTGTATTTAAAGACTTTAGCTTTTAAATAAGATTAATTTAAAATATTTTTTTCCTAAAGAGGTTGAGAAACTCAAAGTTTTAAAACTTCAAAGGATAAAAATTACAATTTAAACCCCTTAAACATACCAAGCTGTGAAATGAAAAGCAGTTTGATGCGTATCAAATATTAATAAAGGGATTAATAATAGCAATAC
This sequence comes from uncultured archaeon, assembly GCA_964505645.1. GTDB lineage: Archaea > Asgardarchaeota > Lokiarchaeia > Sigyniarchaeales > SOKP01 > TEKIR-8. The sequence continues at coordinate 2,601 of CAZDJH010000297.1, forward strand.
TTGCAGAAGAATACGACCTTGCCGTTCTTATAACTCAGTTTAAAGAAGGGGTTATCACATTTCTCGCAGTAGGCATCCAACTTTTCGACCGAGATTAATTCGCCGTGCCTCGGGAAGGGGTTTTCTTTAAGGAGGGATGAAAAGTCTTCCGGGGTTCTTTCCCGTGGGGGGTGCTTCGAGGCAATTTGGAGGGTTCCCGACTTGAACTCTCTTAAGACCAGCTTCCCGACTTGAACTTTCTTCCCGACTTGAACTCTCTTAAGACCATTAATTCGATAGTTATCCTTAAAATATGCCCAATTAAGGTCAATAGTCCAATGGATTTTGGTCATATTGCTCAAGAAGCTTTTCGAACACCATCGAGATCCCCTCTTCGCTTTTAAAGTTAATATGGTTGACCTGACTTAGATCATCAATGTAGATCGGGTCGACATCTTCCCACACCCAATTCTCTGTGTTGGGAAAATCCCACGTTTTCCTACACTTTGCAAGCCGAAGTTTCTCTTGCCCATTGATGTCCTCTATTCGCATAACCGCATACCCCCATCTCCCGCCAATCCCCAGAAATCATTTGAGCTAAGAAATAATTATTGCACTAAATCACTTTCTGAAACATCTCAAATGAGGAGAAAAGATTTAAATAAAAACAAGAGATTACTTATATAAACATCTTACTCGGAGGACATACGATGGGATTATTTGATAATGACGCGCCAAGTCTTTATAGGAAGGGAAATGATTATTTTTTTGATGAGAAATATCATAAAGCGATTAAGTATTATGAGAAAGCATTAGAGCAAGCACCTAAATACAAAGAAGCGTGGAATAATTTGGGTCTTTCTTATAAAATCCTAGGGGATGAAAGTAAAGCTGTTGAGTGCTATGAGAAAGCTTTAGAAATCGACCCCGACTTTGTAAACGCATTATATAATCTAGGAATACTTTATCATGCCCAAGAAAATCACGAGAGGGCTCTTGATTGCTACGAAAGAGTAATAGAACTTGAACCGGAATTCGTAAAAGCATGGAATAATATAGGGAATATCCATAGAGATGCGTTAGATCGGGATAATGCCATTAAATATTATGAAAGTGCTGTTGAGATCGATCCGAAGTTTGCTAAGGCAATTGTTAATCTGGGAATTGTTTATGAAGCGTGGGAAATGTACCAAAAAGCAATAGATTGTTACGAAAAAGCGTTATCTCTCCCCGATGAGCATAAGGATGCGTGGGATATTAACACTGCTAAAGAAAATCTGTCTAATACTAGAATTAAATTGAGGAAAATAAAAAGAGACGAATTGTCTAATGAATTCCCGCGAATTGAACGAAAGTATAAAGAAGAGAGGTACGAAGAGGCTATAAATGAGTTGGATAAGGTGATGGAAGTAGCCAAAACCTATGAATTGGACGAGATTCTCGACCGGGCAAAGGAATTGCATAACAACATCCTAAGCATTGAAAAGTTAAAGAAGATAATAAGCGTATCAAGAAGGATCAAGCTAGAGATGATGAGAAAAAGCTTGGGAATGACCGAAGAAGCATTCTTGGATAAAATTTATGATTGGGCGGCGCACTATGATTTCATTATTGATGGTGATTATTTAATAATAAATCAAGAAACGGTCTCTAATTTTATTACCGAATTAGATGCTCAATTTAGAGAATGGGAGACGAAAGAGCAAGCGGGAATGGGTAAAATTTAAGGCTTTAAGAAGACTTGAATCATAATTTATTCTCTCTATTAAAAACTTACTTTATACTTATTTCAACATTATAATTTAAAATTTAACCATTAAAGATTATTGTGCAGCTCTAACGCGTCCTTAAACCATTCTCTTAAATTATGTTCAGGAAGTTTTTCCTACAGATATAGAATGTACCCGTTATAAGCTCTCGAAGCTCGCTTATAAATAGATTTAAATCCTACTTTCGTAAAGAAGGGGATATATTTAAAAACATAATATACATCAGACCGTTCAAGTTCTTGAAAACGCTCTAAAATCTCTTTTTCGCATAACATCTCCAGCCAAGCGTACATTGTGGACTCGTTTTGCGAATAATTCGATATAAGATCTTCTTCCTTTACAAGTATGTCCTTTATCGTCAATGGAGATCTTCTATGATATGAAAACGGCATAAATCCCTTTCTTAATTTATGTAATTATGAGAACAATTGTTTTTTGAAATTATATTATTATCACTCCCACCTTGTAAATATATGTCTTGTCCATTATAAGAAAGATCATTATCATATATTTTATTATGAACACCCCTTAAAAGTATACCATATTCGTTCGAATAATGATCTGGATGACCCACATTATTATTTACAATTATGCAATTATTACTCCGGTTTAAATAAATTCCTATATCATTGAAAGAACAGTTATTCCCTCTTAATTCTCCATTTAAATCTCTTTCAAGAGGATTTTCTTTAATAATAGTATCTATTATCTTCATTTTTCTATTAATCTTAGCGTCATTACGAGCTCTATGCCGGTAAAGAAGGTATGATAACACATCAAGTGCAAAACCGTTTAATGGCTGTCTATTCATACATTTGCCTACGAATTTAATATATATATAGGTCAAAAAATTTAAAGAAGGCTATATTCTTTATAAGCTATTTGAAGCTATAATGCAAATAAATTCTCAGGGCTTGTTAATAATAAATCAAGACGCACTAGAAATTATTACCACTAATGAAGATAATACTTTCCTCATAAGAGTATTTTTTAAGGAAAAAGAGAGTACTTTTTCTTTTTACTCCTCTTTAGAGGTTGGAGTAAATTTCAAAGAGTTAATGGAGATCTTGCGATGCAATAAATCAGATGAAATTTCAACAAAATTAATTTTTAAGGAGCATACCATAAAAATTGAGCTTTCTTCTAT
>CAZDJH010000298.1:0-5486 GCA_964505645.1 uncultured archaeon
AAAAGGATTACATACTTTCGATTTCTAAGAAACATATAAACACTTCTTTAATTATGTTATAATGTTCAACCTTTTTAAATTTAAGGGTTGTATTTTATCATTCTTTTATGGCGGGGGTAATTATTTTGAAACTGAAGTTGGCATGATTAAATGTAGATACATAATTCACGAATATAAAGTTAGCGGTTGAAAATTCTTAAGTTCTTTTTGTAGGATCATTTCATGCTTTGCCCCGTACCCATTATCCTCCCCTAATGGGGGGAGCGCTTACTGCTGTATTCCCGCGGGGATGAGGGTGTGAACGTCAATTATAAGACACCCGAGGGGTTTACGAGGGAGACCGCCGTTCGGAATATTAAGTAATAAATTCTATTTAATAATTAAGAAGAAGTTCTCTTTAAACGTATTTTTTGACTCGATTTATACTTTAAATTGTCGTAAGGAAGGAAAAGTTGGTGGAGTCGAGGGGATTCGAACCCCTGGCCTCTTCCATGCCAAGGAAGTGATCTTCCGCTAATCTACGACCCCACAGAAAATAAAACTAATCAGAAATAAATAGACTCTAATTAACGCAGTTTTGAGCTATGCTTTATAGTAATTACTTTTTAAAAAAAATTATGGTTTTACGGGATTGAGAGATAGAAAAAAAGAAATGCAGAGGTGATAAAGTTTAAAAATGACCTTTTCTGTTAATGTATATGAAATCGATAATTGGATTGTATAATTCAAATATTTCATTATTTAGGGGTTTCTTATAGACCAGTAAAGTATGTGTAAATAAATAGAAAAAACAAAAAATATATATTAAATCCAATATCTAGTAATTTCTATATAAAAATAAAAGAAGTGTGTGAAATTTGGAAGAAGATCATTATATTGAACTTTTCAACTTATTCAAGGACTTGGGAATTACAGAATCTGGAATCGATAAAATTTACCATTATCTCTTGACGAATAGAAGAATTGAAGATTTGAAGGCGGTTTGCGAAGACTTAGATGTCAATATTAAAACGGCTTATAAAATCTGCTCGGATCTTGACGAGCTAGGGCTAGTCCATATTTACGGGCGGCCGATGACGATCATTCTAAAAACTCCTGTAATCCCCATTTGGCAAACGATAAGAGAGAACAGAATAGATGAATTAAAACAAAAGTTCAATAACAAAAGAAAACAGCTGGATCAATCGTATAATGTCTTTCTAAGGAAATATGGGCTCAAAGAAGAAAAAGAACATCAACAGCCTGTAGAATATGTGGATTTTGATTTGCCACATTTGAGCGACGCATTCATAAATCTTATTAGTAATAAGTTTTGGAAGATTGCGATTGGAACACCCTATGAGACTTCAATTGCAACAATAGCGAAAAGCTTACCATATGGAAAATTAAGGTCAGCCTTGGATACCTATCTTCCTACCGAAGATATTAATAAAATTAAAGCGAATCTTAATAGAATTCAACTTAACTTAATTATTAATGATGACGTCTTTGAGGATTTCCTACAGAGCAAAGAGTTTCAAGCTCTTTCTCAATATTATGGTACTCTAAATATTGAATTTAATAAGATCGAGGTTCGAGTAATCCAGAAATATGTAAGCAATTTTAGTTTGACGAATAAAAAATTGGTCCAACCATGCTTCGATCCGGATAATAAGCTTTTAGGGCTTTACCTATCTCAGAAGGATCAAACTTATGAGGCATTTACTCAAAAGTTTAAGGAATTGTTTAAAGAAGGAGTTCCCGTGAATACCTACTTAAAAATTCGTAACGATTTAAAGAAAAAATCTTTAACAGATACAGAAAAATTTACCTTAACTACCCTTTAGAATTTAAATATTTCCTTTTTTGAAATCTTCCTTGATTTTAGGTAGTTAGTGAACTGAAGTAATTAAGAATCAGAATTTTCAAATTCTACATATTCTTGAGAAATGTAAGAAATTGATCATTTTGTATTCGTTTCTTTCTCGAGAATTTTTCGAATTCTCAGAAAAGATGATCAAAATAATACATTTATATATGAGTCTAATGATCATTATAATATAAAAACTCATTTAATAAAACGAGATTTTATCGGAAATATAATAAAAAATATAATAAAAAATGAAATAAAAAATGAAAAAATATCAAATAGGTCTATGTTTATCAATAGTCCTCTTAAGTTCAATAGCGTTAGGATCTACTTCTCTTGCAGCAATAGGAACGTATGAGTCTTCACCAACTCAACAGGAATTCACTATCACCGATTTGGATGGAGAGCAAGCTATTTCAGAGGACGGAGACGGTGGTACTTCTCCCTCAATTAATTACGACCCTTATGATGGAGACGGGAACGATCTCGATTTAAATCAATTACAAATAGGAGATATTATACTATTTCGTGGAGGAATAGCCGAAGTAGAAGAATATGCGATTGCTGATGTTGTCGGATATTGGCACCATGCGGGAATATATGTTGGAAATGATGTGTATGTTGAAGCAACTTTTGATGGTGTAATTTACACCCATAAAAGTGTTATTCAAACATCTGATGAGGCGGGCATTTATAGAGTAACCAGTTCCAGTAATAGAGCTGGTGCTGCAGCCTTCGCTGAGGAGCAGATTGGGAAGCCTTATGATACCCAGTGGTATAATCCTTTTATTAATGGTATTGCCGGAGGGAAAGAAGTCTATGGTGATTCGTATTATTGTAGTGAAATATGTTGGGCAGCTTATATGGTTTCCGACGGCATTAATTTGGACACAGATGCATACATGAGAGATGTTGCACCTGTAGAGCTCGATTGGACCGATTTTACAAAGGAAATCGCAACATCCTCAGATTCAACAAACGACAGTTCAGACTCAACGACAGAGTCTTCGGATTCTTTGGCTACAGATACTACTACCACAGATACTACTACCACAGATACTACCACCACAGATACTACCACCACAGATACTACCACCACAGATACTACCACTACAGATACTACCACCACAGATACTACTTCAACTTCCTTATCTACAGACAGTACAACCACCACCCAATCTTCGTGTTTATAATTGGATAATTTTTATTATTCCTAATTTTTTTTTTCTTTTAAATTGATTTCATTATCAACAGTATTGCTTCATTTTAATAAAGGTTAGTACATTTTCAAATAAATAAAATTCTTATTATTTTTCTACAATCAATTAACTAACCCAAATTATCTCAAGATGTCATGTAATCGAATCATATTCTCTCTTTTTTTTCTCGAGAATTTGTCGAATCTTAAGAAAATTAACTAAATAAACATATTTATAAGCAATTATTTATCATAAACTATATGAAACATAAGGTTTCGAACATATAGAATCATTTTGCGGGTATAGTAGCATATTAAACATCATATCCGTTATTTTTATTAATAGAGAAGGAGTGAAAAACTTGCTATTGAAAGAGAATAAGTATCTTGAACTTTTTAATTTATTTAAGGATTTGGGAATTACAGAATCAGGGATCGACAGGATTTATCATTATCTTTTGATCAACAGAAAAATAGAGGATTTGAAAAAGGTGAGCGAGAGATTAGATGTTAATATTAAGACTGCCTATAAAATCTGTTCGGACCTGGATGAGCTCGGATTAGTACATATCTACGGACGACCGATGAAAATCATCTTAAAGACGCCAGTAATCCCCATATGGGAGACAATTAAAGAAAAAAGGATCGACGCATTACAGAAAAGATTTGAAAACAACAGAAAACAACTTGAACTATCCTATGAAAATTTTCTCCAGAAATATGGGCTCAATGGGGAAAAAAATGGCTATACTGCCGTGGAGTATTTAGATTTTGACTTGACAAATCTTAGCATTGCCTTTCAAACCCTTATAAGTGATGAATTCTGGAAGCTTGCGATTGGTACGCCGTATGAAACCTCCATTGCTACCATTGCAAAAAAGCTTTCCTATGGAAAGTTAAAGTCTGCGATAGATACTTACTTGCCCTCCGAAGAAATAAATAAAATCAGAACTAAACTCCAAGAAGTTAAAATTTATTGCCTAATTAAGGATGAAGTCCTTAAACAATTTATTCAGAGTAAAGAATTTACGGTCTTATCGCAATATTATGAGGCATTTAATATAGAATTTCATACATTAGAAGTTAGGGTAACCCAGAAATATATAACTAATTTTACCTTGACACGTTCAAAATTAGCACAGCCCTTTTTCACGCCCAATAATAAATTACTTGGACTTTATCTCTCTGAAAAAGATGAGACCTATGAAGAATTTACTCGGATATTCGATGAACTCTTCATAGAGGGCATTCCTATTAGTACATATTCAGATTCTTGCGGAGAAATAAGAAAAAACACCTTTAATGATGCGGAAAAGTTCACTTTAACAACACTTTAACACTAACTTTCTTCATAGGATTTAATATGAGTAATTAACGCCACTATATAATGATAATAAATAATGAATAACAGAGAAGAGTATTCTATCTTTTCTCGAGAAATGTTAGAATTTGATCATTTTGTATTCGTTTCTTTCTCGAGAATTTGTCGAATCCTCAGAAAAAACGATCAAAACAACACATTTATATATGAAAATAATGATCAATATAATATAAAAACTCATTTAATAAAACGAGATTTTATTGGAATATAATAAAAAGAGGAAATAAAAAAAATGAAAAAATACCAAATTGGTTTATGTCTTTCAATTCTCTTTTTAACATCCTTTGCTCTTGGTAGTAGCGCGTTTGCGGCAAGTTCTAGTTTGCTGGAAGCAGAATCAATGGATTCTGATGAGGGGACCGTAGATGATGGAGGAACTATATCATCAGATGATGGAAGTAATTCCGATACAGAGACCCTTCATAAAGGGGATTTAGTCCTCTTTGATTTCACTTTAGACTTCGATGGAAATTGGAATAATTATGAGGGAATCGTCCCCGGAAAATATGACCATGTTGGAATCTATATGGGTAATGGAAAAATGGTCGAGGCTTGGTTTGGACAGGGAAATACCGACTATACAGGTGTCAGAGAAGTTTCTGTTGATCATCATGATAATAGACTTTATTTCATTGACCGAAGTTATTATCGTGTAGAGGCTTCAGAAAGTGACAGAGAAGCGGCAGCAGATTGGTGTAAGACCATGATTGGAATCGAATATGATTATCAATGGATTTATTCCTACACGAATGGAGGCGGAGGAAAAGAACTTGGGGCATCAGATTCACATGACTGGAACCGCCGTGATAATTATGATAAATGGTATTGCAGTGAATTAGTATGGGCCGCCTATTATAAAAAAGCAGATATTAACATTGATGCCGATCCATTATATAATGATGATACATTTTGGAATGTTTCACCAAATGAACTCGCCACCGATGGAGATACCCACTTTTTAGGAGGCACTGTCACTGCTGATTCAACTGAGGACTCCACAACCACGGAATCCACAACTACGGAATCCACAACTACGGAATCCACAACTACGGAATCCA
>CAZDJH010000299.1:0-5455 GCA_964505645.1 uncultured archaeon
AAAAGTTAATTAAGGTTCAATATTTATTTTTCTTGCTTTGGAAGTTAAGTTTTAAGAAAAATATAAATTTATTAACTAGTTTTTAATAGTAAAGATAAAATATTTCTTTTATCAAATTAGGAATGATACTACCCTAAGAATGACTACGACCACCTCTGGCAAAACAATTAGAACACTCAAGGAGAAATCAAACACCAATTCAACAATTTCAATTATTATCCCGCTCTATAATGAAGAAAAAACTATAAAAAAGGTACTGAATCGAATCCCGAACCATAACTCTTACCAAATAATAGTAATAAATGATGGCTCTACAGATCGTAGCGTGGAATATGTAAAAGACATAAGAACGGAGTTGAATATGAAGAATATACATATTTTTTCACATAAAAAGAATAGAGGGTATGGGGCGGCAATATTGAATGGATTTAATAAAGCTGAGGGTGATATAATTATGACTCTTGATTCGGATGGACAGCATGATCCTTGTGAGATTTCAAGGCTGATCCAACCATTATTGGACAATGAGGCAGATTTGACTATTGGGTCTCGGTATTTGGGAAAATGTTTCTATTCGATTCCTATTTATACTAGAATGGGAGAGTTTTTCGTTAATGCCTTCTTATACTTATTTTTCGGACAAACCGTAGGGAATAATCAAAGCGGATTTCGTGCCATTCGGAGGGAACATTTGCATATCTTTAAAGATATTAGTTTTACTAATTTCGGATTCTGTACGGAGGTATTATTTAAGGCAGCCGCCTCAGGCTTAACCCTTAAAGAAGTACCGATCTCCGTCAAGGCTCGAAAGCATGGAGACTCCTCTGTGAATCTTTTTAAAGTTCTTGTCTCAATTCTTACGTGTATTTTAAAGTATGGGTTAAATAGGTTTAACTTATTAAAGTTTATCCCAAATTTCATGAAAAAAATGTTTTTGAAGGTCTCCCGGGGTTGAATGTAGAATTTGGAGGAATTCATAGCTTTCCATTATCTCATTAGGAGTTTATGAAAGAAATTATAATTGAGATATTTTATGAAGATACAAGTTTTTTTTATTTGAAAACGATTTTAGTAAGACAGAAAAGTGTTCAAATGAATTATAAATCATAGTTGCATTAAAAATAACGGAATCAACATCCATTTTAACCGTTCGATAAGGGTTTTAAATAAATTTTTTAATTTTTTATTCTTATATAGAATAATTAATTATAGTTTCAAAATTGATTTTATCGTGGAACCATTAAACAAGTACTTAGATTTACTTCAAGTAGAGGAGGATATACTGGACTTTTGGGAAGAGAAGAACATATATTCCCAGATTAGGGCAAAAGAGAAGGATCAAGAGGAATGGAGGTTTATTGACGGACCTCCCTATACCACCGGCTCTATTCACCTGGGAACGGCGTGGAATAAAATCCTGAAGGACTATCTAATCCGCTACAAGCGAATGCGGGGTTTCAAAGTGACTGACACCCCGGGCTATGATACCCATGGTCTACCAATCGAAGTTCAGATGGAGAAGGAGTTGGAAATAAACAATAAACAAGAGATTTTCGATTACGGCGTGGATAAATTCATAAAGAACTGTAAGGAGTTTGCCCAGAAAAACCTTAAAATCATGAACAAGCAGTTTAAGCGATTAGGCTGTACATTCTGGGATTGGGATAATCCGTATATTACATTTAAGAACAGCTATATCGAAGGCATCTGGTGGACACTCAAACAGGCGTGGGAGCGGGACCTAATGTATCAGTTTTATCGCCCCTTAAATTGTTGTCCGCGATGCGCAACGGCCCTTGCCAAACATGAACAGGAGTATAAAGATGTGGAGGATACCAGCTTATTCCTAAAGATGCAATCCACCGAGGAAGAAAATACTTATTATATCATCTGGACAACTACTCCTTGGACTTTGGTCGCAAATAGCGCCATTATGGTTAATCCCAAGGAAAAATACGCTAAAGTTTATATAAAAGATTTGGACGAGTACTGGATTCTATCGCGAAACTCGGTGACTGTTTTCATTTCGGGGAATTTAGATTATAAATATAAGGTCGAGCGAATCTTTTACGGTGAAGAACTGGAAGGGAAACATTATGTCCATCCGCTTAAAGGTGAGGTTCCATATCAAGAAGAATTAGCCAAGCAAAGCGGGAAGGTACATTCAATTCTCTTATCAGAAGAATATGTATCAGCCGAAGAAGGTGTTGGGTTAGTTCACACCGCACCTGGGCATGGTCCAGAAGACTTTGAAGTTGGCGTAGAGAACGGTTTGCCTATCTTTAATCCCGTGGATATACGGGGAATTTACAACGAGGATGCGGGTGATTTTGAGGGCAAATTCGTATTTGACGCTAATTCTGAAATCTTAGATCTATTAGAACAGAAAGGGACGCTCGTTGCCACAAGCCCCCTTGAACACGAATACGCTCATTGTTGGAGATGCGATTCGAGGCTTGTTTATAGGGCCACAAAGCAATGGTTCTTTAAAACTGAAAGCCTAGTGGAAGATTTATTAGAAAAAAATAAGGAAATCTATTGGGTTCCCGATTGGGCAGGTGAAAAATGGTTTAAAAGCTGGCTTACCACCTTGCAAGATTGGTGCATCTCCCGACAGCGATTTTGGGGGGTTCCCTTAAGCGTCTGGGTTTGTGATAACGAGGAATGCGGAGATATTTATGTTATCGGCTCTGCTGAGGAGTTGAAGCAGATTGCAGGAGAGTGTCCTGAAGATCTCCATCGCCCATGGATCGATAAGGTGACTTGGAAATGCGATAAATGTAAAAACGGTACTAAAAGAAGGATTAAGGATATCTTAGATGTATGGCTGGATTCTGGCTCTGTAATGTGGTCGGGGCAAGAGATATACGACGGCCACAGCCACTTTGACAGCTGGGTTCCCGCCGATTTTATTATTGAGGGTAAGGACCAAATTCGGGGTTGGTTTAACAGTCTTCTTTGCAGCGCGATGGTCTCTTCTGGGCGTAAGAATTACGAAGCTTGCTATATGCACGGCTGGGTTCTTAGGGATAACGAGAAAATGAGTAAATCTAAGGGTAACTTTTTTGAACCCGAGGATCTAATCAACGGTACACTTGAAGAATTAAAGAAAAATAAATCCTATTCAAAAATAAAAGGCATTGAGACCTTTCGGTTTTACTCGCTGGGGGCCACTCAACCCGGGAGGGATCTGAACTTTAGTGTGAAGGAATATGCGGATACCTATCGTACAATCAACACTATATGGAATGTGTATGTTTATGCAAATCAAAAATTTCGATTGGGTGAGTTTGATCCGGCGGAACATACCTATGATTTTGATAAGTTAAACAAAACTGAAAAATGGCTTCTTTCTAAAGTCAATTCGAGACTGAAAGAAATTACTGAACTATCCGATGATTATAAACTCCCTTGGATCACCGATAAATTACAGGACTTGATTATAAACCACATTAGCCGATGGTATATTATGCTCATTCGGGATAAAATAGATGTATACTCGGAAGATCCCGATAAATATCCGATTATGGCATTATTATTTGAAGTTTTATTCAAAGTGTTGTTGCTATTAGCTCCGGTGAATCCGATGCTCTCGGAGCACTTATATTTGAAAATGTTTAAGCCATATCTGAAAACTATGGATATAGAAGAGACCGAGAGTATTCACCTACAGAACTGGCCGGAAGTTGATGAGAGTTGTATTGATAAAGAGTTAGAAGGCCAGATGGACTTTACAAAGGAATTAATCGAAGTCGCTCGATCTCTAAAAAATAAAGAACGACTTCGCTTACGATGGCCTAATAAAAAGATTATCATCGAGTCAACGGAAAAACTGCCTGACATCGAATTTACCGAAACGATAAAAAAAATGATTAATGTAAAGAAGTTTGAAGTTGTGGATTCCTTCACTTCGACTGATAATTTTGCCCAAATTGAATCGAAATACGGGAATATATATTTGGATTTGAATGTGGATGATAAACTCCTTGCTGAACGGGTGGTGAATGACTTAATCAGAAATATCCAATATTCCCGTAAAAAGAATGATTTTAAGGTCGGTGAAGAAATTTTACTTAAAATCGGTACTGACACTGATTATTTAAAGAAATATATAGAATGGAATGAGGATCTAATAGCAGATAAGGTTTCTGCTGGTCAATTTGACATTTTAGACGAGAAACTTAAGGAAGATGAATCCAAAATATTGGAAGGACTTAAGATTTGCCCCAATAAAGAATGCTCGGCATCCTTAAAAAGGAATGTTATCAAACGAATGAATGAAAAAGATGAAGTAAAATGTCCTTATTGTGGAGTAGAATTAAAAAGTAAAGAAATAAAGGATATCACCTTTACATTTAAGAGGAAAACTTAAACGTTCTTTATTAACTATCAAAGATTTGGCAAAATTTTAATTTCTCTTTTATTTTGTTTGGTAAGTTTTTTGCCATTTATAGGTTTTTTTTAATCCCTTATCGATATCTATTTTTGGAGTATATCCCAAAAGATTTTTAGCCTTAGTTATATCAGAATGGGTAACTTTTACATCTCCCTTCCTTTTTTCAGTATAATTTACTTTCTTGCTTTTTCCTGCTATATTGTACATTTTATCGATTAACTCATTTACGGATATCGGATCAGAGCACCCTAAATTGAATGATTTTCCGCTCGATTCATCTTTTTCAGCAGCCAAGATTAAACCATTAACTATATTAGATACATATGTGAAGTCCCGTAGCTGTTTTCCATCTCCATATACATTAATTGGTTTTTCTTGTAAGATTAGATTAAAGAACTTTCTAATAGCCATATCGGGCCTTCCCCTTGGGCCGAAAACCGTGTAAAATCTTAGAGAAGTCACTGGCAAGCCATATTCTCGAAAGTAATAATGAGCATATTCTTCGCAACAGAGTTTTGATACCGCATAGGGGGATATAGGGTTTTTAGGATGCTTCTCATCCACTGGGGTATAATTAGGATTTCCATATACCGAAGATGATGAAGCAATAACAACTTTATTGATATCATTTTCTTTTGCATATTCGAATATATTTACGGTACTTGTGATATTATTGTGTGTTATCTCTGGGGCGTGCTCTATTGAGTATCGTACGCCTGGCTGAGCTGCAAGGTGAAAGATTATCTCATAATCTGTTTTAATCTTATTATATGTGCTATTATCTAAAAGATCGCCTCTAATAAGTTTAAAATCTACTTTATTCTTGAATTTATTTGTAATATAATTAAAATTTTCTTCCTTCCCAGAATAATACCCGTCAAAATTGTCGATAATAGTAATATAATTATTATGCTTAATGAGTGTTTCAAATAAATGAGATCCAATAAAGCCTGCCCCACCGGTAATTAATATATTTTTATTTGATATCATTATTTAATTCTTTAATCTTCCTTTGAATTTAATTTTTTATTTCTTTTGTTTTTTAATCATTTAATTTTT
>CAZDJH010000300.1:0-5450 GCA_964505645.1 uncultured archaeon
AAATACTTTATAATTACAAAAGAGGTCTATTAATTGAGGAAACGACTCTCAATCCATCAAGAAATCCTATTTAATGCAATAATTTTAACTTCAATTTTAGCTTTGAGAAGTGAAAATTTATATAATCCAATTTTATTAATATGTTTATAAGAATATAATATTTTTTAGATATATTTTTTAAAAGAATTTATAAACGTATTGATTACAGTGAACAATGAACAAATATTATCAGAATTAAAAACTGCTATTAAAGATTTTACGGATTCTCAAAGCGATGTATTAGGACAAATTTTAATCACATACCCAGGGGGCGTCCCAATAGTTAACTCATGGAAAGGAGATATTAATCCAATCCTCATTGGAGCGCTCTCAGCAGCGGTCAAATTAACCTTTCGTGATTTATGTAAAAAATTGCGTAAGGGAACCTTGAAAAGGCTCTATATGGATAGCGAATATGGAAAGGTTATCATACAAGATGCAGGGGATAAGGCAATTTTAACCACAATCATAAATAAGAAGGCAGACATATTCAGAATCGCTTTTGGAATGAGTAATTTAGCAATTGATCTTAATGACTTGTTAATAGATTTTGAATTGGGGGTGTCCGATATATGAGCGGAACAATTCAACAAGATTATGATTTATTGAAGTATTTAAAGGAAATAGAACGGGTCACAGACCTTAACGGATGCTATTTTATAAACATCAAAGATAATTTTGTCATTGAATCTACAATTCCCTTTAAGGTTCCAGAAGCTATATTATGGGAAATAAGTGTCCTTAGAGATACCTTTACTCAATTTTCTGAAGGGATCAATCATGGAGCCCTTAACGAGTTAATGATACAAGGAGATAAGGGATATATATTATTATATGATCTGAACCCCCAAATATTATTACTCGCAATGGGCTCATATGAAATTAATCTTTCATATGTAAAACTCGCGATGATAGACATATTGAAGCGAATTAAAAAAAGGATTGATGAAATCGGAGATCAAATCATAAATATACCGCGTAAAGAGCTCGGGCCATTGGGCAAAGTGCTGGAGGAAGCACCCCAACCAATCGCAAAACAAGAAGTCTCTACCCCTCCAACAGAATCCCCCATTCAAGAAACACCTCCAGAGATCGATACAGGGCAAAAGGAACCTGTCTCCGTTCAAAAGCCAGAAGCAATACCAACTACGGGAGTATCTACTGAAACCACAGAGACTGAACCACAGCAACCTCTTGAGACCGATCAAATACCCGTCAAGCCCTCCGAACAGCAAGATATTAAAGAACTGACGAGGGTAAATAAAATAGTAGAAAAACAGCTTAAAAATATGATCGCATCTATAGAAGATAAAGACGTACAAGGAAAATATGATGCTTTAAAAACGATATTTCAAAAGTTAAAGTCCAATTTAGCGAACCTAACCGGAAAACAATTAAATTTGTTGCTTGAACAGTTAAAAGATGTTATCTTGATGAATATCGGTACTTCGCTCACTCTGTATGATATCTCGAAGGCATCACAAGAATTAGATAAAATCGAATCAAGGTTAAGTGCTGGAGAGGTTAAAAGCTTTAAAAATCGAATTGATAATTGGGTAAGTAGAATAATCAAATAACAAAAGTGAATAGTTATGAGCATAATGTTATTTACCATTAAAGATAAGAAAATCGTTCCCACAGATGATATAAGCTTAAATGAGGAACAAATATATATAATAATTGATTTTCACGCAAAAAGGTCTAAGATTTGGATATGGAGCGGGTCAAAAGTTAATAAAATGGATAGATATTTTGCGGGTGTCTCTGCTACTAAATTAAAAACCCAGAAAAAATTATACGGGGCGAGTATTGAGGTTGTGGAAAGTGGGAAAGAACCCAACGGATTTCCAGATCTTGCAAATTCAGAAATCATACAAGAAACAGAGGAAGAACCGCAACCCATTAAAGGAGTACCATCAAAACCGGAACTAAAGCCACAAAAGGAACCCGAACCGGAACCCGAACCAGAAATAGAATCAGAAGAACAAATTAAGCCCGAACCAGAAATAGAAATAGAGTCAGAATTGAACACTCCAGAAAAAACTCAAATAACCGACCGAGCAAAACGAGAAAAATTAAAAGAAGAATTATCGCAATTCAAGTTAAAATTAAATTCATTTTTTAAAGAAATTACAAGAGAACTTAATAATATCCAAAAAAAGATAGAAGATTTTTCAACTAATATATAATAATTAATTAATTGAACAATTTAAAAAAAAGAGAAATGATTAGAGATGATTGATGCAGCAGTGGCAATGTCGACAAAATTAGATGGTTATGAAGCTGGTCGGGCTGTTGTTAAAAAAGCTTTAGGGAATATGAAAAGCGACCCTAAGTTAGCAATCTTAGCTGTCGATTCATTATCACGTGTCAAACATAATTATAGAGATGTTTTAAGAGGGGTAAATACGGAATTAGATGATAGTGTAAAAGTTATTGGAAGTACCGTAAATGGCATCATCGTAAATGACCGCTTTGCCTTAAGAAGTGTAGGTTTGATGCTATTGGGGGGAGACTTTTCCATAGACACAGCTTTTAAATATGAAAATTCAAGATTGGAGTATGAGAAAATAGCAAACAATATTTATAATCGGGTGAGAGGATTTCAAAATAATGAGAATAATTTCTTATTAATGTTTCAAGACGGGCTAAAATTCCCCCCCGAGGTATTAAAAAAACAAGAACAGCTTAATAGTCGAGTGGTTTCGATGTTTTCGGGATTAGTAAAAATTATTTTCAAAAGACAATTGGAAGAATTTAAGGAAATTGGTATGGGTATGCCCTCTACTCAAGGTCTATTAGAAGAACTGTATTCTAAGGGCTGGAAAAACCAAATAATAGGAAACGTCGCATCTAATATGCGAGATTATGACTCTGTTGAGTTTTATGATAATGAGGTGGTTGAAGATAGTATTGTTGGAGTTTCTATAACCCCCCAAAAGTCAGATAAATTTGGATTTGGATTTGGAGCGGGAGCTGAATCAACTGGAAGCAATGCGACTATATCGAAAAATATAGGAAACTTCTTGTTGGGCGTTAATGATGAGAAGGCTCTAATTGGCTTCTGCAAGGCGGCGGGAATTCAATTAGAATCATTACAAGAATTAAAATATTCGGAGTATGTTAATTTTCACAACATAATAGGAACCAAACAAATGATTGATGGGCAAGAGTTTATCCATTTAAGCGTCACTCAAACAAATCCAAATTATGAGAGTCTTATTCTCACAACTTTTCCGTTTAATAAGGTTCCAGAAGAAATCGAAATTTTTAGAAGTAATATGAATTTATTAATTGAGACGGCTAAAAATTCTGTAAGTCAAGCCCTTGAGGGAATTTCAAATCCCTCGTTTCTTTTAGGATTCGACTGTGGAATTCGCTTTGTAGCTTATGGTGATAATCTTCCTTTAGTTATTAAAGAAGTCAATAAAAAAGTTGGAAAAGATGTTCCTAAAATGATTCTCGGATCAGGAGGAGAAATTTTCGGTTCAGAAAAAATTGATTATTATCAGAATAGCGTAACTTATGTCTCCTTAGCTGGTGGCGAATAAAAAAAAAGATCTCTTTTTTATTTATCTCTTATTCATAATTTATGTCTAAAGTAAAGTCTCAAAAATACTTAATTTAATAAATTCACAGTATATTATTATTCTAAAAAAAATAGGTATAAGAAATTGTTAATCGATGAATTAATTAAGAACGGAAAAAAGGATTTTAGAAGCGATAATCAAGAGAAAGTAAGGGAAAAAAGATTTAAAGCAGTTAAGGAAACATTGATCCATCAAGTTAAGAATTGTCAAGCCTATCGTCAATTCTGTAAGAAAAAAGGTTTTAATCCCAATTCGGATCTTAAAAGCTATGAAGATATTGAAAAGATACCCTATTTGTCTTCTGCAAACTTTAAGGCAGAGGCGGGAACCCCAAAAAAACTAATATGTGTACCTGAGGAGGAAATACAAGTATGGACCAAATCTAGTGGAACCTCTGGAGACCCATCCATTATAGGCAGAGATAGAACCACCCTGGAGAGATTTGTAAAAATGATTAACTTTATGTTGGAAGAGTTATGTAACCAAAAAGACTACTATTGGTTTTTAGGCTTTCAACCTAATCCCGGAAGAACCTTCACTATCGAAGATGAAATTAAAGAGCCGATGAGTCATCTGGGGTATGTTTTTAATCTCGTCAATCAGCTTCCAATGGAGGACAGAGTATATGCATTAAAGAAACCCTCTGAAGAGGCAAGGAAAGCAGGAAAGATGTTTGAATTTGATCCTGAAGGGACATTTGGATTTCTTGGCTCTAATCCCTCAAAAAAAGGTACTGGTTGGATTGCGGGCTCGATCCCATTGATTTATAAGACGATAATAGGCTATCATCAAAAAACAGGTAAAACATTTGATGTTGGAGAAGATACAATTCTTACTACGGCAGGTGGTTGGAAAACGTTCGCTGGAGATGCAGTTCCACCCGAAAAATTCCGTGACGAAATGGAGAAGATATTAAGCATAAAAAAGGAAAACATGACTGATGTGTATAGCTTTACCGAAACCGATTGTGTCCATGCAGAATGTGAACATCATAACATGCACCTTCTCCCATGGCAAGATATAATCGTAAGAGATGTAGAAACGCTAGAACCAGTTGAAATAGGTGAAAAAGGGTTAGCTAATTTAATCAATCCCATTGCATATAGTTATGCGGGAGTTTCTGTTCTTCAAGATGATATCGTAAGTGTGGAAATGGAAGATGAATGCCCATGTGGACGAAAGGGAAAAGTAATAAAAGTCTATGGTAGAGCGAAGGGTGCAGAATCTAAGGGCTGTGGTGCTCAAATTGCTGAGGAAACTTCTCATTAATTTTTTTTTTTAAGTTTGTAAAAATCAATCTTTAAAATTATAAGTTTATCTCTATAAAAGTGATATTCTAATTGAAAGAAAAAATAAGCGTACCCGGATTCGTTTTTGAGCCTAAATATTCAGACAAAACAGAGGAAATTAAGATTGAAAGACAAGATGATGTATTGGAGGTTGAGTTTTCAATCTTTAATAAAGAAGAAGTTCTCGCAATAGCTAAAAATCTCACTTTTAAAAAAAGAAGGGCGCATGATAGACATATTGATGAGCTTTTGGAAATAATAGATCAAGTTGGAAGCTTATGGTCAGATCCCAATTATGATATTCGAAAGGAAGTATTAGATGTTCTTCCAATGATGACAGGTCAATCAAAAAAATTATGTACAACAGAATTGGGCGCCACTCCCGAACTTTGGAATAAAAACAATGCCGAGCTTCAATTATCAAGGGAACTTGGCGGAAAAGAATACCTTGAGGAATGGATTAAAAAGGGTCGATCGAGGATTCACGCTCAACCAAGGGGGTTAGTTTTACATAATATGGCTGGAAATGCCT
>CAZDJH010000301.1:0-5439 GCA_964505645.1 uncultured archaeon
TAACTATTCGGAGAGAACATCCAACTGATAAAAGCAAGTTTCAGGATGTCCCCATAAACAAATTAATACTCAAAAAGGATTGAATCTTTCGAAGAATCTTTTCTTTATTATTTTTTTAATTAGATATATTTAATTAAAAATACAATAAGGAAATATTTTAAAGAGAATAATTCCGACGCCCCATGGTATTTTTTATATCTTAAACTGGCGGCTTGCTATTGTGTCCGCTGCGTGAATTAAATTGCCCAATTTATTAGAATTTATCGGGCGATACTTCGCATAACGCCCGTGGTGAAAGATGATAGCTTGATAAATTTCATCATCAAAGGGTAAGTTAAATTTCTTTAATACCGCAATACATTCTTCCACGTGCACATCATTTCCGTTATAACCGAATCGGGCAATAATTTCTTCATGTATCGCATCTCTTTCCAACTTAAGTGTAAGGACCTTGCGATTTAGGCAGCCTTTTCTATATAAAAAGTAGGGAACCTTGCCAAAATCATGATAAATGGCCGCCATCACCACCTTTTCCACCTTAATACCGCTATAATCTTCTAAATCGGAAATACCGAACTTTTTTAAAATTTCCTCACCATAGAGCTGATCAAGATATATTTGATAGGCAATATTAGTGACTAAGAGAATGTGATCAAAGAGTCCACCCCGATATCCTCCGTGATGACCTTTCAAGGCTGCAGGTAATCTTTTTGATTCTTCAATGATGATTCTGACATTTTTCTCTGCATCGGGATCGAAATTGATGAGTTCCAAAAAAAAGTCAATATCCTTACACCTTAATCTAGTTGAGTCTTGTAAGGACTTGTTTTGAAAAATACTCATTATCACATTATCAATAAAAGTTTTAATTTAAGTATTTATTCTTTTTGTAAATTATTAGGTAAATTTTAGGAGCGTTTACGAAATAAAGGCTCAGAAAGCATCCAAATTCCTGTCGTCACACAACCGAAAGCAAAAACCCACCAAATAAACACTATCAAAAATTCAAGTTGTAAAAGAAGCCAGATTAAAATTAAAATGCCCCCCAATAACCAAAGAATGGCCGATATTACTTGGAGAATTATTAATAACCCCATATCTTTTCATTTTTATTTATTATGCTAAAAAGATAACCCCTTAAAATTAATAATTATACTATTCGTTCCCGTCCCCGTTCACTAAGGTAATAAACCCGCTTATCCACCACAATTTCGCTTTTAACGTATCCCTTAGAGATTAGGTCTCCTAAAATATCTTCCAATTTCGCCTTCTTAAATGGTTCTTTTCCCATTGGAACCCTACTTTGATTAACAATGATGGCGATTCTACTTAGAAACATGCGTTTATCTTGGATCGATTCTATTACTGTAATTTCATCATTACTTAATTTATTAAAGCTATCATGAGTAATCATCTTATCCTTAAGTTTTTTTGCTAAGTTTATCGTTTCTTCATCAAGTTTTTGCCTCTTTGTTTCTATATGCTTTAATTTAACTTGATCTTTGGCATATTTCTTCTCTTCATCTTCACTTTCCTTATTATCCATAATGTACAATAAATCATTTTATTATAAAAATATATATAATTAATTGTCTAAGCCAATATTATTAAAATAGACTAGTGATCATTTAGACTTGAATTCAAATGGCATGTGATGTTTAAATGCAATTAGGTTTTTCATCAACTGAAGCCCAATGAAAATGTCATGGCTGGGGTTCCTAGTGTATCTTGATAATATTGGTCTAAGCTTATTTTCAATAGTAATTCTCTGTTTAATGAGTGATTTTACAATTATTTTAAAATGATTTTTGAGATATATAAAGGACTATCCTTTTAATCAATAATTTTACCGAAAACCACTCATTAAACAGAGAATGAAGGATTTTTAGTATTATCCAAATTAAAATAATGGTCAAAATTGCCATAGGAATAAATTGATAGAGTAATAAACTATTAAAGAATAAATAAGTAAGAGAATGATGAAAAATAAAGACAGTTAATGAATAATATGAAAAAGTTTTCTCTATATATTAAAGGTTTTTTAAAAGTTGTATATTCTGAAATGATTTTATAAAATGAAAAGTATTTAATATGAATTAAATTATTTTTTTTTATTAAGTATCGTCAATCATCATGAATAATAGGAAACTATGAAGGTAAAATTTAAACTCTCAAACGGAGAAGAGATCATCATTCGCAATGTGAGGCGTGCTGATATAGATGCGGTTTGGAGAAATTTTAATGAAGTGGTGAATAATAAGGACTCCCCCTACCCGATTTTTTTCCCAGTAGAAGCTCAATTTGAAAAGGAATCATGGTATAACACGCTAAAACGGGAAGATGAGCTTTGTATTGTCGCGGAAAATACTTCTTTAAAGAAGCCTATGAACGTTATAGGACAATGTGAAGTCACCAATATTGAGTGGGACGCCGCAAAGCACGTGGGAAATCTGGGGATTATTGTCCTAAGCGAATACCGAGATATGGGGATCGGATATCAGTTATTAGATGCCGCTATTAAAGAATCCTATTATAAAAAAGAGAAGGAAAAGATCATATTGAGCTGTTTTTCTTCAAACCAACGAGCTCTCCACCTCTATAAAAAGAGAGGCTTTCAAGAAATCGGAGTCAGGAAAAACCAGTTTAAAATTGATGGACGCTATTATGATGAGGTACTTATGGAACTTTTTATTAATGATTACCTTGAAAATAATTGAACTCTAAACATTTGAATCAAGAATTTCATACTTCTAACCTTTAATCTTCTTTTGGTACCATAATCGTGAATTTTGATTAAGAGGGTTAGCATTTAAAAATACAAAATTAATTTCCTTTAGTATCTCTTTTTCTGAATTTGTGAATCTGCTAATTTTATTATTATTAAGGCTCAATATAGCCAATTTTTGTAATGCTCTGATGTTTGTTAACGTAGAAATATTATTATTATCTAAGAATAATTCTCTCAACTTTGATAATGAGTTTAATCCTTCAAATTTTTGTGTTTGATTATTATTAAGGTGGAGAGATATTAAATTAGAAAGCTGCTCCAGATTATTAATTTTTTTGATCTCATTATAAGAGAGGTCAAGTAATTTCAATCTAGATAAATTTTTCAAACTTGAAATGGATGAGATATAGTTCTGACTTAAGTTTAATGATTCCAATTGGCATAGCTTACCCAATTTTTCAATCCGGTCTATTTGATTATGGGCTAGGGAAAGCCATCGTAAATTGGATAAATGGTCTAAATTACGGATTTTTTCGATTCTGTTATACGAAAGGTCTAATCTTATTAGGTTCCTCAGTTCATTTAGATTATTGATTTGAAAGATCGAGTTATTCGCCAATTCAAGTACTTTTAATCCTTTTAAGAAGGATATGTCCCTTATTTTCGTAATTTTATTCCCATTTAACCTTAATTCTTCTAATCTTGTGAGTCTTTGGAGGGCAGGAACAGCCCGAATTTCTTTTAACCCCGCATTTTCGCAATTTAACACATGTATAAATCCCCCTTGAAGTTGAACCTCAAAATGTAAATTCTGAGTATAGTATTGGGATAGGAGTAAATTAATTCCTAAGGAAATAAGTTTTTCGGGTTTTGAGTGGGATGAGGCAGTGAAAGAGGGCTTTTTCTGAGTGTTAATTTCTGAGAATTTTATCTGTTTAACTTTTTCTTCAAAATAATTGGTTAGGACCGAATTAGATTGTTCGGTATCAATTTTTTCAAGGATATCAATTGCGATAAGCTTCTTCTCTACTTGCTCTATATTTTTCAGGATATAAGTTAATAAAGATAGAGTTTCTTTGGAATGTAAATAATTCTTTTCTAAAATACGGGCGGCTATTCTGCAAATCTCGAGATTTTTATCGGATAAGAAAAGAGATTCAAAAAAGTCATAATTTGACCCATTATCGATTTGAGCTAACTCCTCCAAGGCCCGTTCTCTTAATAGAGGAATATCCGAAGTATTAATTAATTCTTTTAATAAGCGATATGCATCTTCATATCCCAATTGTTTTACATTATTAACAATATCGCCCGGTCGCAATTTCCTCATCCTTATAAAAATTATAGAAGGATTACATAAAAGAATTTAATGTAGTGCATGTATGAAGAATAAAATGAATAAATAAATGAATAAATAAATGAAGTTAGGAATAGATGTAATTCTTAATAGCAGTTTCATCTTTGAGGTCCACCAATGCGTCATCAAAGTGTTCTTGGGTAATATGTATGGCCTCCTCTCGTAGAGCTTTTATACCCGCCTCTGTTACCAGTGCCTTGATCTGCGCCCCACTGAATCCTTCTGTTTTTCTTGCTAATACCTTGAAATTCACATTATTAAGATTCATTTTCCTCGAATGGATTTTTATAATCATTGCACGCGCCTCTTGATCAGGTAGATCAAACCTAATTACACGATCAAATCGCCCTGGACGGAGGATGGCGGGGTCCAATACATCTTCTCTGTTAGTTGCCGCTAAGAAGATAATATCATCATATTTTGCAAATCCGTCTAGCTCCGAAAGTAGTTGCATAAAAGTACGCTGTACTTCTCTGTCGCCTTTATATACCTCGCTGGTCCTTTTTATTGCGATAGCATCAATTTCATCTATAAAAATTATTGCAGGTGTGTTTTCTTTTGCCAAGGTGAATACTTCCCGTACCATCCTTGACCCCTCACCGATAAATTTTTGGACTAAATCGGAGCCGACCAGATGGATAAACCGAGCGTGTGTAGAATTCGCTATCGCTTTTGCTAAGAGGGTCTTTCCCGTCCCAGGAGGACCGGATAATAATGCCCCGCTGGGGGGATCAATGCCCAATTTATCAAACAACTCGGGATGTAATAAAGGGAGCTCAACGATTTCTCTTATAGCTTGAATTTGTGCGTCCAATCCACCTATATCAGCGAAGCTCACGTCCGGTGATTGAATGAGCTCCATGCCCGCCACATGCCCTCTGATCTTCCTCGAAAGAATTTCAATTATTTGTAAGTTTTTAGGATGAAGAGCTACTTGGTCTCCGGCTTGCGGGTCTAACGCTTTATTCGGCGGTAGGATCACTCGATTGCCCGGCGCGTGGACTACGATTAACCTTCCGTCATCTAACACTCGTTCCACCGACCCTATTCGAAGGGGGTTCTCCTTCATATTATCTACAATCGTTTTAAACGACTGTAAGTCCCTCTGAAGGTCCCTATTTTCCTTCTCTAGGTTAAGTACCCTTTTCTCCAACTTTTTTGCGTCTTTATTGCTCATCCTTCTAATCCGTTTAATGTAGAATTTCAAAAATAATTAATGGTTTAAATTTTTATTTTCTGTTTTTTTTCAACTTTTTTGATTTTTAACTCGGCGTGCAAATATTTATACAGAATTTATACTTTTAACTGACTGCGAAAGAAGTCCCCTACATTTATGTAGGGGATGAATTTCGCA
>CAZDJH010000302.1:0-5437 GCA_964505645.1 uncultured archaeon
CGGTGGATTTTGACCAAAACAGGGTCTCCAATAGTAAAAGCTTCTTGCATTTTAATGATTCCGTAAAAATTCGATAAGATTAAAATGAAACATGAAGCGATAAAAAGAATTAATTCTTTTAACATAAACACCCCGCCAAAGACTCTTCCAACAGTTCCAATCAAGAGAGAAACCCAGAGATTGGATAATCCAAACATATTTCCCGAAAAAATTGCTAAAGCGATACCTCTATAAAATTCAGAATGATTTTTGATAAAATCACAAATCATCGAGATAGTTACTAAGGTTAAGGTAAAGATTGACACCCTTACTAAAAATGTGATATCCAAGATATCCTCACTAAGTAATTTAATCGACAGTCGACTTAATCCAAGTAGTATTATTGCTACAATCATCAATAAAATACCAAAGATTTCCTTTTTTTCCAAACCTTCGTTTAAGATGTAAATCGAACCGAGAGCCAAAATGATTAAACCCGAGGACATGAGTCCTGGAATCAATGCAGGCCCAATCATGGTTTGTGCGAAGAGATAAAATATGGTTCCGATAACGAAATTAGTAAGTAACCCTGTGAGCCAGAGTTTATTTCTAATCAGACTATTCATGAGATGATCTTTAAATGGGAGCCCGTTTATTACTTTTTTTTGTATCACAATTCCTAAATTAGAAAATAACCCGCTTAATATAGCAAAAATAACTCCGACCCAATAAAGAAAACTCACTTTTTATCAATCCTCTTTTTTCTAATTATTCGAATATTTGATGAATTACTATTCCTTGGGCTGTTGATGGGGGAGGTATGTCGAGTAAGCGGGCAAGTGTAGGAACAACGTCAATGAGGTCGATGATATACGTCATTTTTACACCCTTTTTTATTCCAGGACCATAAAATATAAGTGGAACGCTTACTGAATAATCTCCTAATTTTGCATCTGGAAGATAATAAGCATGTGCAGCACAATTAACCTGAGCATTATAAGCGGCTGGCTTTTCCAAAAGGTCCTCGGGCTGTATAGATGGAACCAATTTTTCTAATCTATAATCAAATAGCTGATATGTGGGTTTTAAAAAATAAATAACATCGCCTATCCGCGCTCCATCTT
Organism: uncultured archaeon; assembly: GCA_964505645.1. Taxonomy (GTDB): domain Archaea; phylum Asgardarchaeota; class Lokiarchaeia; order Sigyniarchaeales; family SOKP01; genus TEKIR-8. The sequence continues at coordinate 1,104 of CAZDJH010000302.1, forward strand.
TACCTAAATCTTTAAGATCTTCTTTTCTTACTACACGTTCCATTATTTTTTTACCTGTTTGCGGATCTTTTAATAGATTTAAAACATCAATTATTTCATCTCTCCCTTTATTTTTCTAAATTTGGATTAACTCTTCAATCCTGAAAATTAGTAATATTCTAAAATCTCATAAGTTGTACTCCGTTGGGCTGGTCGCTTTCCTGCTAATCCTATGATATTAATGATCTCCTCTGAAGATAAGTATTGTCCAAATTCTCCTCCTGCACTTCTTGAAATATTTTCTTCAAAAAGTGTTCCTGTAAAGTCATTAACTCCATAATTCAAAGACACTTGGGCAAATTTAGGCCCTAACTTAACCCATGAAGTTTGAATATTATCAATGAAATTATTAAAAAATAGCCTAGCCACACAGTACACCTTTAGGTCAGCCATACCATAGCTAGCAATTAGTGGGTGAGCCCTCAATTTTGAAAGTTCTGGATTTTCCTTAACAAAAGGGAGAGGCACAAATTCGGTAAGTCCACATGTTTCTCTTTGTAGATCCCTAATAACTTCCAAATGCCTAATTCTATGCTTTAAATCTTCTATATGGCCATACATCATGGTAGATGTTGTTGGAATCCCACTCTCATGGGCAGTCTTTATAATTCCAACCCATTCCGAAACAGAAATTTTATTGGGACATATTATTTTCCTAATATCATCATCTAAAATCTCTGCCGCAGTTCCAGGCATAGAATCTAATCCATTTCTTTTTAATTCTTTTAAAGTGCTTGATATGGTATTTCCATTAAGCGATGTCATATAAAAGACTTCTTGGGGGGAAAATGCGTGAATGTGCATATTGGGATCTACTTTTTTTACTGTCTGTAGGATTTGTAGATAGAACTCAAAGTCCACATCTCGATTTATGCCCCCTTGGATACAAACCTCAGTACATCCCTTCTCCTTCGCTCCAAGTACTTTTTCGCGAATATCATCAAGTGATAATAAAAAAGCATCCGGATGATTTTTTGGTACATTAAATGAGCAGAACTTGCAGTGTTTAAAGCAAATATTTGTGAAATTAATATTTCTATTTTTGACAAATGTCACAATATTTTCTGTTTTTTGTTGACAAAGCGCATCCGCAACATATTGTAGTGCTAAAAACTCTTTTCCCGTAGTTTTTAATAACTTTAAAGCCTCATCAGCAGATATTTCCTCATTCTCTTGGCTTTTTTGTAAGATTCGAGATATATCGGAGTCTATTTCCTTAAAGAGTTGAGAGATTAACATTTATAATTCTTATAATTTTATCATTCCTATTTTTTTTTATTATTTATGAACTAAATCTTGATAGTTTGAATTACATTTTTAATTGCATCCGAGCAGAAACCGGGTTTATTTATAAAGTCTTCATATATCGGAAGTCTTTCCTTCAGAGTATAGCCTCCATCCTTACAAATCTTCTCTAATTGATTGATATTAGGCCATTCATTTTCAGGATTTATAAAGTCTTGGGAATATGGAGATATACCTCCGAAATCATCAATCCCCATTGCAAGGAACTCCTCTTCGTACCCTCGAACTAAGTTTGGGGGCACTTGAACGGCGATTTCATTTTGAAAAATTAATTTTGCTATTCCAGTAATCCTCAGCATTTCCTTCATGGAAATCTTATTATTTGGGTTATATTCCACTCCTTTTTTATATTCAAAGTTTTGAATAATAACCTCTTGAATGTGTCCATAGGTTTCGTGAATCTCCTTTATTATGTAGAGGTCTTTAACTCGGTTCTCAAAGCTTTCTCCAATGCCCAAAAGTAAACCCGTCGTAAATGGTATTTTCAACTTACCCGCATTCCTTAAATGTTCCACACGAATTTCTGGTTTTTTCCCAGGAGAATGCTCATGGACACCCCCCTCTTCCAATAAAGTTTTGTCCGTACTTTCTAGCATTAATCCCATACTTGCATTGAACTTTTTTAGTTGCCTTAATTCTGTATAATCCATTACACCTATGTTGATGTGAGGGAGAATATTATGTTCAATCGCCAATTTACATACACTTTTGACATATTGTATATATGATATGAAGTTAAATTCATTTAATTCCACCTGAACCTCTGGAAATTTATTTGGTTGCTCACCCGAGATAATTAATGCTTCTTTACAATCGAATTTTTTTCCTTTTTTTAATTGCTCTATAATTTCTTCTAATTTAAGTAAAACAGTATTCTCATTTTGAGAGCCTTTTGGGATTCTATGATTATAATAACAATATTTGCAGTAATTGCGGCAGTAATTAGATAATGAAATTGTAAAATTTTTAGAGTAAGTGATAATATTTTGCTTTTCTTGAGGGAGATCTCTCTTAATAGATTTAATTTCTTCTTGGAGTTGTTTTAATGAGATCTTTTCCCAATATTTTAAATCTTTTTTTTCAATGTAGGTGTTCATTTTTTTAAGTATTTTAAATTGACATAATTGTCTCTATGAGAAACATCGACTAAGTTAAACCGTGGTGCTTGGTTCATCCTTTCAAAGCCTTCTCCGTCCACTAAACTATGAGCCTCTAAGCCACCTACAATCCATGGTGCAATTGTTATCCGCATCTCGTCCACTAATCGGTTTTTAATAAAACTCCAATTGAGTGTACCGCCGCCCTCGAGGAGGATAGATTTAATTTCCAGATCATACAACTTGGGCATTAACCCTAGAAGATCTACCCTATCTCCTTTCCCAACTTTGATAACTCTGATATTTTTTGACCTAAAATCACCAATCCTCTTTTTTGAAGCACTTTCAGATGTACAAATAATTGTCGGATAGACCTCTGGCTTGTAACGAATAACCTTTGAAGATATAGGAATAGAAAGTGAACTATCCAGCACAATTCTATAATAGCCCTCGTGATCATGATACTTTATATGCAATTTGGGGTCGTCGTTTTCGATAGTCCCCCGTCCAACCATAATCGCATCCACTTCAGTCCGCAATCTATGTACCTCTTTCCAATCTTCTTCATCGGATAACTCGGGGTCCCCCGTTTTACTGGCAATTTTTCCGTCAATCGTCATAGCCGCACTTAAAATAACATAAGGTTTCTTAATTTCTTTCAAATACTTTATCCCCCTGAATATAAACCTTTTTAATATTGTTTGGTTGAGTTCTTTGAATAATTAATGGATAAATATGATCCTCACTTACATTGGAGCAATAGAAATTTGGCTCGTTCAAATCAATAAGGAAAAAATCCGCCTCTTTACCTTCTTCAATCGAACCCACACTTTTCTGGATTCCAAAATTCCTTGCTGCATTAATAGTAATCATTTTTAGTAGTTCCCTTGCGTTTATATTAGATTTAGAATGGTGCTTACCTATTATCTTATAAATTAATAATAAATATCTAAGTTCTTCGAATAGATCGGGACGGATATTCATAATATTGTCTGATCCTAAAGAAACAGGTATATTAAGATTCAATACCTCCCTGATTGGTGGAAAGCCAAGTCCAAAATAACCATTAGATCGTGGGCAGAATATTAATGATATATTAGTTTCCTTTAATCTTTTTAGATCATTTTCTTCTAATTGAGTTCCATGGACAATAATATCAACGAGACCATCATCAATAATTGCCTTCAACCGCTCTTCTCTCCTCTTTACTTCAGCATGATGCGTGGTGATTAGTTTTTTGTAGTGGGCTTTACTTTTTTGTAAATTCGCCTTAATTTGGGGTGTTATATTCTTATAACTGGATAATCCTATTCCGTCTGCTTCTTGAAATATCACTTCTATATCTTCAGTTGTTTCAAATCGCCCCAAGATTAATTTTCTTATCGGATTTTTCTTTAACGCATTCTTTAACGTTGTAATCCCTTCAATACCCTCTTCTCTAAAGTCCATAAAGAAAGTTATCCCATTAGACATCATTTCAATAGCAGCACTCTTAATGCCCTTTTTTTTTATTTCTAAAGGGATATTACGGAGAAGTGTATGTTTTAATCCATCTGGTGGCGCAACCACTTCAATTAGGTCCTTATTAAACCCCTTCTCTTTCGCAAAGCTATCACCTATGTGAACGTGGGAATTAATTAAACCCGGCATTAAAATTGTTTTAGGATCATTATCATTTAAGTTTATTTCTCCCTTAAAGCTTTTATATTCTAGATCTTTAATTTTCCCTTTTTCATCTATTTTAAATCTAATATCCTTTTTAAGATCCAACTCATTTCCAATAAGTCCATAAGTAAAGTCCATAGGTAAATTTTTGTTGTTATAAATTATTTCCTCTATTCTAATATTTATATTATAAAATCGTTATACTTATTTTTTGCTTATTTTAAGAAA
>CAZDJH010000303.1:0-5411 GCA_964505645.1 uncultured archaeon
AAAAAATATTACTACTCTGATTTTCCTTTTAGTGGCAATGGTTCCCCTAGCAACATTTATAGCAATGAATCCTATAATTTTTAATAATAATGACAATTCTCTAAGTGATAAAAATGATATATCTAATGATAATCCGATTTCCACAAGTGCTGAGATAGGAGAAGATCCTTGGTGGGATGATTCCTTTCAATGGAGGGATTGTTTAAATATAACAAATCCTACCGATGAAGATTTAACGGATTGGAAAACCTATATAAGATTTAATCATACCAAATATATAGAAGCAGGAAAAATGCAGGCTGATTTAGGAGATATAAGAGTTGTTGAAAACGACCAATTAGTGAAATATTACTTTTCTACAGAATATCCTGGTGGAGACTATGCTTATATATGGTTCGAAACCGATATTGCTGCTTCAACTTCGGAATACGATACATACATCTATTATGGGAATAGTGGAGCAACTCCAGAAAGCGAATATTACGATGACGATGATTTTGGAACTGCGTGGTATGATTTTGAGGATTATGATTCTTCCACGGCAATTGACCGTTTAGGACGATATAATGCCACGATATATGGTCTAAGCGGCAATGATGTAACTTATGATACTGGGTATGTAGGAAACTATGGATTAGATTTTGCTAATGACCAAACAGAAGCATATATTGATGTTCCAACTTATGTTTTAAATGGTTCAAACGACTTCACCATTAGTTTTTGGGCAACTCCAACTGAAGATGGTGGCACAGAATACATAATTTCTGGTTCTGCTTCTGGTAATCACAATTATATGTTAATGCATGCTCCAGACACGAGCGATTGGCATTTTTATACATGGATAAGAAATGCGAGCGGAACTCATATCTATAGAGATTTAAACCTAGATGATAGCTTAATCTGGGCTAATCCTGGAGATCCTATTGGACTTACTGCGGGAGGGTTAATTGTTGCGCAAGAACAAGATTCTTTAGGTGGTGGATTCAATGCTGGTCAAGCATTTTCCGGAAAGATTGATGATTTAAGATTTTATAATCGGTCAGTATCTTGGGATGAATTGAGATGGGCAAAGAAAAATTATAGTTTAGACATAAATCTTTTAGGAGAACAAGAAAGAGGGGCAAATGTAGAGATAACCGTGCGAGATATTGATGATAGAGCATTACCAAACGCAGAGGTTTTATTGACAAACGATTCCGCACCTTTAGATAACAGAACGATAGATACCGTTTATACTAATAGTGATGGAGTTGCGGTTTTTGAATCTGTGCACTTTGGGGAATATAACATTTCTATAAAATATTATTTAAACAACGGTACTTATACCTATGGAGAAGTTTTATATAATACTTCAAAATCAGATGATGCTGCTTTAAATTTTCAAGGTCTCCAGTGTAATGAGACAATAAAGGTTGACATTTGGACGATTGAGTTCGAGGTGGATGACTATGATGGAGATCCAATGGATTATGGATTTATTGAAATATATAATTCAAGCACAAGTCCTTTAATCGCAAATCTAACATTAGGATCAGGAACCGGTAAGAATATCTTAAGATGGCTAAATCGAACATCATATTATTATAAAGTGTATTATCAAAATGGGGATTATTTTAAGAAGAATTCTCTTATTACTGATGGTACAAAAACACGGACAAGTAAATTAACACAAAAATATTATAATTTAAACGAGACTGCGCAATCTATCGGTGGCGGATTATATCAAACAGAAATAAAAGTGTATGCTCATGATTCAAACTCTACAAAGATAGGAAAAAATAGAATCATCGCAACTGATATCTTACTTTCAAATGTGAAAGATCATTTGTCAAGCTTTGATATTGAATATTGGGCAGCTGATAAAAGTTGGAAATCCATTTCCGAAGAGAGTAGATCATATACAACTGAGACATCAGACGAAATTAATATAAATGTATTCGATAACTATGATGCTTATGGATTAAAAATTAGGGTGAATTTCTTTAATACCTCGCAATCAAATGGAATTATAAGTTTTAATTATACAGAAACCACACATGAATTCATCAAAGCAAATATGTCTAAATTGGAAATCTTTGCATACGATAACAGCGCAGAAGGACAACCGATAGAGAATTTAATTATTCAAGTGAAAAACGCGAGCAAGGGAAATTCCATTATTAATCTTACAACCATTGGAACTGGTGAAGCATTAGGAAATATTAATGAGATTCCATTCTGGTACTTCCATGACGAGTATAATTTTACAATATTGTTTTATAATACGCTAAAATCATATAAAGTCGCCGAATCGGATGAACCATTTAACCCGAATACAATCTACTACGATACAGGTTATAGTTATCCTTTAGATAATGCTTCGACACTAAAATTTAACGTTACTATAAATCTGGAGAATTTTGTTTCTCAATTTCAAGATGAAAAAAGTACTGGTGATGTCATGTGGGGAGAAACTATGCATTTTTCGGTAAACTATACAATAAGCGATGACGGAGGAACTACTTGGAAACCTATAGAAGATCCAGACTATGTGAAATATGAGTTAAAACAATCTGGTAAAATTAAAAAAGCAGGTAATTTGAATGATGAGGGAGATGGTAATTTTTCTATCCAATTAGATTCTAATGACTTTACTGGTGATAAAACATATTCGTTGAGAATTTATGGACATAAAGTAGGATACACAGATCCTTCAGACTATATCTTTTCATTCACAATTAATCCAAAAACTACTGCAATTGGTATATATAATTACACCAACCTAAATCCAATTCCAAGCAAAACTATTAATTTATACTATAACGAGATTGCAAATGTAAGTTTGAGTTTCAATGATTCAATTGATAATTTGCAGCTAATAGCCGATAGTTTCAGTTATTCATGGGATTATGGAAGTGGAAACGCCGAAATTGACCCAATGAAAACGAATAATTTCTATTATTTCACCATTAATACATCTAAATCTCCAAATATAGGGCAATATGCTATAGACATATCCGCGAGCAGGCTAAATTATACTGACGCTACTGATACGATTTTCCTTAATATTTTAAAGAGAAATACTTTGATTAACGGAACCGATGGATTATTGCATTTGTCAAAAGATTATTATGCATTAAATACCCATCATACATACTTTGAATATAATGATACTATATCTGGTCGCTTAACTGATCTTAATACCAAATCATATACTTGGTATCGTTTAGATGAGGATGGAGATGCTATGAGTGGTCTTGGAAATGAAGGTACTGGAGATCTCAACGTTTCGGCAAGCGACCTATACTTCTTGGACTTTGATACCGAAACCCGTGCTGTTGGAGAGTATTTGATTTTTATCACTCTTGAAAAGAACAATTATGAAACGAGAAACGCCATTGTGGATTTGGAGATAAAAAACCGGCCGACCAAATCTTTAATCAACGGGACGGTCTTTGGAGGCTACAGCAAAACGATCGATTACAGGGACGCCGTAAACTTTACCATTTCCTATAATGACACGCAAACGATACCAGAATCTGTTATATATCCAGCAGACCTCTACAATTACACGTATATGAGCGATGACGGTACCTATAATGGGACGGGTAATTTGATCTTTGATAGCACCGTGGGGGTCTATGTGCTCGATTTAAATACCGAGGAAATGCATTATGCAACCTATTCCGTTAACATCACCTTAAACAAAGAGAATTACGAGGCGCAGACGAACTCGTTCATACTCATTATTTCAAGGAATGCGAGCAAGTACATCACCAACTTTACCGACATTTCGAGCTCGCCGACGAATTTACTGGGCGGTGTGACGTGGGGAGAGAACATCACCATCAACTTTTCCTTCCAAAACTCCAGCAACACGGGGGGTTCGTGGGCGAAGGTCAACGCAGACGCGTTAAGGCTCCAATTCTATGACTTAAACGACAACAAACTAGGAGGCGCTATAGACCTCACGGGATGGAATATCGGTACCGGGGACTACTCCTTTACCTTCAATACATCGCACTACTCGTTTATTGGGGGTAATACCTACAAGCTGGGGATTTCGGCTACGTTAGCGGACTATATCCCCCCGAAAGACATAGAAAAGACGTTCAAGGTGAATCCAGTGGCAACCTCAATTCGTATTCTTAACTACTCTACGGGAAGCGAATTCACGTCAAACCAAACCACGGTATACTGGGACACACGCTCTAATCTTACCCTCTATTATGAGACTGCCTCAAACAAGCCTTTATCTGGAGCGACCCTCTCCTTCGAATGGAATAACGGAACAGGGGAAATAAACGACCAGATCTCTGCAGATCCGACCAAAGGGCTGGGCTATTATACCTATCTGCTCGATTGGGGGGATGCACCCGTGGGGAGTTATCTAATTGAATTCGGCGCATCGAAGGAAAATTACACCACCAAGACGCCTAGCTTCACGGTGATTATCGTCAACAGGCCGACCACGATCAATCAAACGGCGGATGTGTTATACATGAGCACGAAGATGTATGTAAAGGAGGCAATTAACTATACCTTCGAATATAAGGATCTCTTGAACGGGACACCCATTAGCAGCGCCGACCAATTCGAATATGTCCTCCAGAAGATGGACAGCGAGGGGGATCCCATTGTAGGCTCAACGCACGTGGGGAACTTGGTCGAATTACAAGGCGGTATATATGTATTAGACCTGAACACAGAACACCTCACGGACGGGGAATACTCTATAGTCTTAACGTTCGATAAGGAAAACTACGCCCATAAATCCTCGATAATGTCCTTGACCGTAAATAAGAGAAAATTCGAAGAGGACATCGTAGCTATAACCCTTGAAGTTGACTCAGGCGGGGCCTTTAGTATGACTCTGTCGTTACAAGACCCAGACAATGATTCCGTTGCCATTACCGGCGCAGATGTATATTTGATGATCGGGAACATTCAATATTCCTTTGAAGACAACGGGGATGGAACCTATTCTCTCTACATCCCTAAGATCTCAGATCAGTTCTTCATGCCTGCGTTCTATACCTCGAAGGTGTATATTGAGAAGGCGAATTTTACAACTCAAGAGATTTCGGTGAGTTTTACAGTCAAGATGCTGGAAATCCTCCCGGGTATACCGATGTCCTACTTCCTCATGATTGTAGGGGCGGTAGGAGCGGTTGCGGGCTCCCTGGGCACCTATCGCTACGTCCAAATCGCCCGGATCCCCGAGTTCGTCAAGCGGGCAAGGAAAGTCAAGAAGGAGGTCAAGAAGCGCAAGGAGATCTCCGACAAGCACCTCTACCAGAGCAAGGAAGAATTTATCGCAGAGTGGTACGGAAAAGATTGGGACGAGCTCGATCTATCGGTCGAGAAATCTTTGGGACTCGATAAAGATTCGACCACATCGCTGGATAAGACAACCACGGGAGGAGGTGCCC
>CAZDJH010000304.1:0-5395 GCA_964505645.1 uncultured archaeon
CGGAAAACATGAATAACAGAGAATGATATCAAATTTATTCTCCGTCTCAAGTTCATTAATATCTCCCACGATAAAATCAGTATTAGGGTATTTTTTATTAAATTTATCCTTCGCAATTGAGATCAACTCTGGATCCTTCTTCTAAATCGAGGGTATGAACAATTTCCTTCAATTTACCGGGATCGTGATATACATTTTCGTCCCAATTCTCTGCCTTGCTATTAAAATACTTTTTAATATTGGAAATAGTACCCTCTTTTGATTGGTTGTCTTCATTTTTCGGTTTAGATTTTCGATGCTTGGGACTAATCAAAACAGAAAATGCAAAAACAGCGGATGAAAAGATGATTATTGAGGAAGAAATAGGGAAATCCATCCATAAGGATAAATAAACACCACCTAAAATTGTCAAGATTCCAACAATTGGAGAAAAAATGAATAATTTTTTTGTATCATAGACATATTGATAAACCGTAGAAGTGGGATTAACTATCATCGCATAGACTAAGAATGCTCCGACAATATTTATAGAAAATGAAACGGCAATCGCAGTTGCCAGTAAAATTAAGAATTTAAAAAAAGAAACATTTATTCCAGCTGCTTTTGCCATCTTCTGATTTAGCATAATACTCATGAATTCTTTATAGAAAATTATTATGAGCAGAATTACAGAAATATTTAGTATGATTAAGATGAATAATTCTTCCTCACTTAGACCAAATATACTGCCCCAAATGATTCCCATAGCATTTGCACCTGTTACGCCTTCGGGCATCAAGCTAATAAAGATAAAACCCAAAGCAATCATAAGTGAGAATAATATCCCAAGAATAATGTTTGAATCTAATTTAGTTTTATCAGATAAAGGTCCTAATAAGAGGGCAACTAAGACCGAAAAAATTGCTGCCATATATACTGGATTGAAGGGACTTCCATAGGACTCAAATAATAGGCCTAGGGCGGCACCAGCAAAAGCCGAATGGCTCATACAAAAGCCAACGGTTGTTATTTTCATATGAACCACGAAAGTTCCCACAAGGCTTAACGCTAGCCCAGCTAGCCCAGCACTCATCATTATTTTGATCATAATTCTTTCAGGTAATACGACGAAAAGCTCATAATCTTCATTGAAAACCGCATAGATTGCTACAAGTGAGATTCCCAAGATGCAGAGTGCAATTGTGGCAATCATTTTTTTCCATCTCATCTAAATCATTCCCTCAGTTTTTAATTATTTCATTTTTTACTTTTTTTCAATATTTTTATCAAAAATTTAATAGGTTTTTATTCTTCCTGAATAAAGATTTGAGTAAATCATATAAATTGGCAATATGCCTTGTATTTTTGAGATTCCAAGGCTATTTCCGGTTTAGCATTGAGAACAATTCTTCCTTTCTGAATCATAACAATTCTGTCAATTTGTTCAGGCATTTCTTTCATATGAGATACACATAAAATGGTAATGTTAGCAAAATTGTTAAGTCTTAAGAATAACTTAAACATCTCTTGCCGGGCATTTATATCTAGATTTGCAAAAGGCTCATCTAGCAATAAAATATCGGGTTCGGCAGTCATAATATTCGCAATTCTAACCTTTTGTTGCATCCCACCTGAAAGTTTTCCGATAGGTCGCTTCCAATAGTCTTCCACTTCCTTTTTATTTCGCACCGCATCATAACAATATCTTGCAATTTTCCGGTCTTCCCTCATAGGAAACCTTAACAATCCTAATCTTCCTGAGCGTGCCGTCATTACAGCCGTTTTGACCAGAAAAGGAGTTTGAGGGTCGAATTCTACTCCTTGAATTAAATATCCAACTTTCTTTCTGATTTGACTTTTCTTCTTAAACACAGATTTTCCCCCCACTTTAACCGTTCCGCTTTCAATAGGCAACATACCGAGGATTGTTTCGAGTAAAGTTGTCTTTCCAGACCCATTCGGGCCAATTATAAAAACAAATTCTCCCTTATAAACATTTAAATCTATATCATAAAGGGTCGGATACCGTGCGCCCTCATATACAGTATTAACGTTTTTTAAAGCAATTTGAGGGTGGTTATCGTATTTTATGTTTTTCTTCGAACTTAAATTTTCGAAATTGTTTATAGCGTCAAGAAATTGTTTATTATAACATTTTTTAAATTTCATAATAAAAAAAAAAAGAATTAAATATTTATACTTTGATTTATTTAAATAAGACTTCTCGCTTCCTAAATATGATAAGAGCTATGCACGCTATAATAGACGCTGAGATAGGAATTATTAAATTTATACCAATCCCATCATTCGTTGGACGCGGGTCGGGACCTCCGTTAAGTTTCCAATGTAATAATGCTACATTAATATCTAATTGTCCTAAGTACGTGTTAACGCCATAGACACCCGGAAAGTTTAATATTGCAACACTATCTATTCCCATACTGTCCGCAACTTCTTTTCCTACTTCTGTTCCTGAGGGCAAGTTCATTACTATAATTTCTGTTTCGGTCGCAGTTGCATTATCGTTTAAATATTGAATGTCTGAGGGAGTCATAGTATTATCATCTTTCCACCATTGATATGTAATATCAAATCCTAACCAACTCATAAACCCTGTTTGATAACCCATTATAGCTGCTTTCGTACCTGTAAAATTATATGTATTTGCATTCAGACCTTCTATTTCTGCCTTTTTCGCTGCAATTTCATCTTTATAACTAGCACTATTTTGATTGAACGTCTCATTTAACGAGGGATATGTACTATTGAGTTTATCACAAATTTCATCTACATAAGAGGGAGCATTTGCTGGCGCGCCCCACGGACCACTGCCGTTTATCTGATATCGTGCACCCTTATTCTCGGCATCACCAAGTAATTGTTCTAAGAACTGGGACCATTCAAATCCGTGGTAGAATACGATATCTGCGTCTGCTACTAAATTTATATCACTGGCAGAAGCATCGTAATGACCCGGACAAGTTCCCGATTGTACTATAACCGATACTGTTCCCTTATCGCCAATTACTTGCTGTGCAAAATCCCTTAATAATTGTGTCGTTGCCACCACATTCACGGGGGGATCAGCAGAACTTTTTATATTGGAATGTGCATTGGAATATATCCCTGAACCGAATAGCCCAATCAAAACCGTCAGAGTTAATAAAGCAATTTCTTTCTTTCGATTTATTTTCATTATATCACTTTTTAAAGAGTATTACTAAGACATAAATTAATATTACTTTTAAATATTACCCAAATATGATATAGTATGAAGTCCACGTATAAACCCCCCTAACATTTGAATAAGATAACTATTTTAGAATTAGATTTATTTAAGTTAAATAAAACTCTTTTCCAACCCCATTCATTAATTAGATTTGAGAAAGAATGAAAAGAAAAAAGCAGTTAAAAAAAATAAATTATTAAAGGAAAAATATAGATGATGAATAACATCACTATAATAAGAAATTAGCCAGGAAAAGCCAGCTTTTTATGCCCCTCTATTAAATCATCAACCACAGAAGGGTCTGCTAAGGTCGTTGTATTTCCTACATCGGTTTCGGAGGCAATTGCTTTCAATATTCGTCGCATAATCTTTCCACTACGGGTCTTAGGGAGGGCGTCAGCGAATTGAACTACATCAGGTTGAAAGACGGGTCCGATCTCAGTGCGAACATGTTGCCTTATCTCTTTCCTTAACTCTTCGTTCTTTTCAATACCTTCCATCAGAGTTACATAAGCACAAATTGCGTTTCCCTTAATTTTATGTGGGAATGGAGCAACTGCTGCTTCTGCAACCTTTGGATGACTTACCAGCGCAGATTCTACCTCCATTGTTCCGATTCGGTGTCCTGAAACTTTAATTACATCGTCCAGTCGGCCGAGAATCCAATAGTATCCATCCTCGTCTATACGAGCCCCATCACCTGTATAATAATTGCCTTCATATCTTGAGAGGTATGTGGAAATGAATCGCTCTGTGTTCCCCCATACGTCTCTTAACATGCCAGGCCATGGCTGTGCCATACAGAAATAACCGCCTTCGTTTGGCTCGGTGATTTCGTCTCCCGTTACATCGAATATCTTAGGTTTGATACCTAAGAACGGTAAGCAACATGAACCGGGCTTAGTTGGCGTTGCAGTGGCGATTGGAGTCATAACAAAACCTCCAGTTTCCGTTTGCCAATAGGTATCCACAATCGGACACTTTTCTTTGCCAATTACTCTATGATACCATGTCCATGCTTTTGGATTAATGGGTTCACCGACGGTCCCGAGCACCTTTAAGGAACTTAAATCGTGCTTCTCAACAGGCTCGTTTCCATATCGCATTAGGGCTCGAATCGCCGTAGGTGCCGTATAGAACTGATTAACCTTATGGTCTTCACAGATCTGCCAAAAGCGGTCAAAATCAGGATAAGTGGGCACGCCTTCAAACATTAAACTTGTCGCGCCATTTGCCAATGGCCCGTATATAATGTAGCTATGGCCGGTTATCCATCCAATATCGGCCGTACAATACCATACTTCGCCTTTTTTATAATTGAATACGATTTCGTGAGTATAAGATGTGTATACAATGTAACCGCCTGTGGTGTGCTTTACACCCTTCGGTTTTCCTGTTGTTCCGCTTGTATAGAGAATAAAGAGTGTATCCTCGGCGTCCATCTCCTCACAAGGACATTCTTCGTCCATACCGTCGATAAAGTCTTTATATGAAATATCCTTATCGGTTTGGGCAACCTCATTCCCCGTACGTTCTACAACAATAACATGCTCTATAGTGGGAACGTCGTCTATAATATTTGCGACATCATCCATCTTTGGGTATAACTTGCCTGATCTGACCGTCTGGTCGCAGGTGAATAATAACTTAGAGTCTGAATCATCTATTCTCTCTTTAACGGCTTCCTTACTAAATCCACCAAATACAATAGAATGAATCACACCAATTCTAGCACATGCTAACATTATTATGGCAAGCTCCGGAAGCATAGGAAGCCAAATTGTAACTCGGTCGCCTTTCTTAAGTCCCAAATCTTTCATTCCATTAGCAATTTTCGAGACTTCTTCTTTTAATTCTTTAAATGTAAACTTTCTCACTTCTCCAGGCTCATCAGCTTCCCAAATAAGCGCATCTTGATCTCCTCTCCCGGCTTCGATATGACGGTCTATGCAATTATAGCATACATTTAATTTACCGCCAACGAACCACTTTCCCGGAAACAGGTCGGTTTCTTCCCATACTTTATCGTATGGCTTAAACCAGTCGATTCTTTGGGCAACATCGCCCCAAAAGCCTTCCATGTCAGTAATGGATTTCTCATAGAGTTCTTCATATTCTTCAAAGGACATTCCAGACTCCGCATACTCCAAATTTAACTCCGCGGGATCGAATATTCGGTCTTCTGTG
>CAZDJH010000305.1:0-5393 GCA_964505645.1 uncultured archaeon
CAATGGTTTATTTTTAGTAATTCCTGCGGTCTCTCTGGGCTTAGCTGGTAGTTTAATACTTAATTCGTTTTTTCTATTTGAAAGAAACATTTTATATTTACCCCCGTTAATTATCCCTTTAATTCTCTACGGTATTATTTTACTAAGCTTTATTGTATTAAATTATCTGATCTTAATTCCAATCATAAATAAAATTCCAAGCTTTTCACATTTTACCTTGAAAAATAGTTAAACTCAATAGAAAAAGATATGCTAGAGTTTTATCTAAACCATAACATAATATAAAACTTCCTTCTTAACATAAAATCCTAAATACATCTTTTTAACAAAAAAAATTATTTAAATTCCGATAATATTATAATTATAACTAATTATTAAATAGAAGAAGAAATTAGAGATTAGAGATATGTCAAAGAAACCTGATGAGTCCAAAATAGATAAATTAAAGGAAGAATTACAAGAAAAAGAAAAAAACATCGATTCCCATTTGGACAGAATAGAGGATCTGGAAGATAATGTGCTTAAGTTGGAGGCTCTTATAGATGAGGCTGAAAAAGGCACTTTAGATCCCCAAAAAGCCCAAGAGACTAAGTTATCAATCGAATTAAAGGATAAAGAAAGACAATTGCGGGAGTTGAAAAACAAAATGGGTCATCTTAGGAAGGAAAATCTACGCCTTCGAAGGGAATTAGATGATCAATCTCAGAAAACGGAAGCGGCAACCACAAAGCCATATCTGGAACTAGAAGGTGCAGATCTGTCAATTAAAGAATTAGTAAAAGAATTACAGACTAAAATTAATAATCAACAAAAAATGATTAACCAGCTTAAGAGAAGTGGAAAAAAAGCCAACAATGAGGAACTCAATGAGAAAGATAAAGAAATAGAGGATCTAAAGAGGACTATCACCCAAATAAAGGAGAAACAACTCTCAGAATCGGTTTCAGGGGAACTTACAAAAGAACTCCAAGATAAATTAAATAAAACCCGAGAAAAGTTGAAGTCACTACAAGAAAAATTAAAGCAGTATGAAGGTACTGACGCAGAAGAGTTGGGTAACCTTCAAGAGCAAACTAAGAAGTTAGAAGTAGAACTTAAAAATAAGAATAATAAAATTGAGAGTTTAACCGAAAAAATAAAGCAATTGGAGGAAAAAGCATCTTCTTCCGAAATAGAGACTATTGCCCCTCCAAAACCTTTCCCTGCTTCATCGGGACCAACACCACCCTCCTCTCCTGCTGCTGCAGAGTTAACAAGAGAGCTCCAAGATAAATTAAACAAGACCCGAGTAAAATTGAAGTCATTGCAACAAAAATTAAAGCAGTTTGAGGGAACGGACGCGGAAGATATGGCCGACCTTCAAGAGAAAAATCAGGAGCTAAAGTCCAAAATTCAAGCACAAAGTCAACAGATCGACACCTTAATGGAAAAGATCTCTGAATTAAAGAAAAAAGTACCAAAAGCAGGAGCAACACCTTCTAAGGCACCCGAACCAAGTCAAACAGCACCTTCCTCACCTTTAACAGCGGAATTAACCAGAGAACTCCAAGAAAAGTTAAATAAGACACGAACACAATTAAAAGCAACGCAACAAAAGCTAAAAAAGTATGAGGGAACGGACGCAGAAGAGATGGGCGACCTTCAAGAGCAAAACGAAGAACTCAAAGCTGAATTAGAAGAAAAAAGTCAAAAAATTAACTCATTAATGGAGAAAATATCTCAATTTGAACAAAGAGCACCAGATCCTCAAGAAGCAACCCCAAAGCCCCAACTTCCAAGTGATTTAGCGGGCCTTACTAAAGACTTACAGAGTAAATTAAATCAAAGGAAGCAAAGAGTAGCTGAATTAACAAAGGAGCTCAAAGAAGTTAAAAAAGCACTTCAACTCCAGACGGACCCCGAAAAGAAAAAAAAAGAATTGGATGATCTGCGCGAAAAAGTCGATTATTTACAGAACCAATGTGAAGACATAACAAAGACTCGGGATCAACTGGAGAAGCAATTAACGACAGAAAAGAAAAAACGTAAGGAACTGGAAACACAACTAGAAACACTAAAAGAAAAGGAAGAGGAACTGAAAAGCCACCTGCAAATAGAAAAGGGAAAACGAGATCTGATCAAGGATGAATTGGAAGAAAAGGAAGAAATGATCGAACAAGGAGGTCAGATTTCAGAAGAATCATTACCTCTCCGAATAAAGGAACTTAAAAAAATGGTAGAAGAATTACAGAACCTCACCTCCCAACAAAGGCTTAAAATATCAGAGTTAAGACAATAAATCCCGATTGATTATCAATGAAATTAATATTTTTGGGGACTTCCGCGGCGATTCCCACTAGTACCCGGAGTCTTTCATCTGTGGCTTTAAAATATCGTTCAGATATCCTTTTATTTGACTGCGGAACTCAAAATCTTCAACAAAAATTTGTAGAAGCTAACCTAAAATTAAATAACCCTCTCCTCATTTTTGTTTCTCAC
The DNA here is from genome assembly GCA_964505645.1 of uncultured archaeon. Lineage (GTDB taxonomy): Archaea > Asgardarchaeota > Lokiarchaeia > Sigyniarchaeales > SOKP01 > TEKIR-8. The sequence goes on from CAZDJH010000305.1 coordinate 2,479, forward strand.
CTTCATGCAGACCATGTAATCGGTATTTCTGGGCTCCTCTTTCGATTTAATTTAATTGATCGTACTGCTCCCGTAAAGATTTTCGGACCGAAAAACTTTTTTCCCTACTTTCTCATACAGCGATTAGTTATGGGATTAAAGGCGAATTATCCATTGCATGTATACGAGATCGACAAGGAAAAAGACTCTCTAATCGAATACGAGGGATTAGAATCTCCAAATCCTAAAAGTGAGATCCCCATAAAAGATAATATAATTTTTGAAAAAAATAGGTACTCGATAAAATTTGCTCGTGCCAAACATTCCGTTCCAACATTCGCCTACTGCTTTCAAGAAAAGCCCCGTTATGGCAAGTTCCATCCCGAAAAGGCACTTGAATTGGGGATTCCTGAAAGCAGGCTTTGGAAAACCCTCCAAACGGGAAAAACTATTACCTATAACGGAAAAATCATCGATCCGTTAAAGGAAGGTATCGTGGAACCCCCGCGAACGGGCAGAAAAGTAACCTTCTCAGGTGATACAGCCCCTTGTAAATCTTTAATTGAGCTCGGAAAAGATTCCGATGTCCTCATACATGAAGCAACGTTTTCAAAGGAGTTGGCTGACACCGCAAGTGAGCGCAAGCATTCCACCTCTGTAGACGCCGCCACGGATGCTAAAAATATGAACGCTAAAAAACTATTTCTCACCCATATCTCATCCCGCTACGAAAAAGATGCCGAAAAACTGCTCTCGGAAGCGCGGGAAATTTTTCCTAATTCATTTTTAGCTCACGATTTATTAAAGGAAAAAATATAATAAAACTATTTCCCACCTTGAAAAATGGGGAGCAAAAATATGTGTTTGGTTGGGAAAAGGTTTTACCGTTTATGGATATTTCAATAACGATACCTATGGAAGGGCAATAACAAATGTTAACGAGTTAATAGGGATTATTGAATCAAATATTGAATAGCTATTTATAATCTTACCTTATAAAGATTTATTTTAGATAAAATGTATATATTAGTTAAGGTATTACACATTTAAAAAAGGGTTATAATTATGGAATTTGAAAAACTAACAGAACTTGTTATAGAATTAGAGGTAGATGACATTCAAGCGGCCGTGAAAGATGCTTTAGATGAAGGAAAGGGTCCTTTTGAGGTACTAAATGCTCTAACAGAAGGAATGGACGAAGTCGGTCGTCGATATGAGGAAAAAGAATACTATCTCACGGAGCTCGTCTTAGCTGGCGAGACTATGAAGGAAGCATTTGAGGTGCTTCAACCTGCTCTGGCTCTGGCAGAGGGATCCAAGGATAAGACTAAGGTCATTCTCGCCACGGTAAAGGGAGATAATCATGATATAGGTAAGAACATTCTGGCATCGTTGCTTTTAAGTTCGGGCTTTGAAATCCATGATCTAGGAATGGATGTTGATAAGGCAAAAATCGTTGAAGAGGTTAAAAACACGGGAGCGTCCATAATTGCTTTAAGTTCATTGCTTACCATGACTGTGGAACAAATAAAGGAGGTTGATGAGGCTCTGAAAGAAGAAGGTTTAAGAGACCAAGTCAATCTAATTGTCGGAGGTGCACCCTTAAACATGGAACTTGCGAAAAATCTAGGTGCTGATGATTTCGCAGAGGATGCCGTTGAGGGTGTCAAGCATATTAAAAAATTAGCAGAATAAAGTCCAAAAACTCGATTCTTATTAATTATTTTATTTCTTTTCTTTTTAACGGATATTTCTCTTTCATAACTTCTATTTAGGCATCTTAATACATTTGAAAATCTTTAAAAAATACACGGAGTTCCTCCTCTGTGAGTTCCAATACTTTTTCTTGGAATTTATTTTCATATTCTTAACAAAATTATTACATTCATAGTAAAATTAATAAATTTTAATCAAACTATTTATTATTATTAAAATTTTTAATATTATAGAAATTGTTTTATATGATATATTCCATAACTAATCAAAAATAATTAAGGTGTGAAATCAAAAAATGACATTAGCAAATATACCCATTGATTTATCTAAGGTAAAACCAGAAAATATTGATAAGCAAATCTTGAGAGCGGGGATGTTAGCAGAATTAGATGCTATTAGCCTTTATGAACAAATGGCCGATATGACCGAGAATAAACATATAAAAATGGTTTTGCTTGATATTGCTAAAGAAGAAAAGGAACACGTGGGCGAGTTCGAATATTTATTGCTCAAGTTGGATAAGCAGCAAGAGGAAGAGTTAGAGGAAGGAAAGCAAGAGGTCAAGGAGCTTATTGGCGATTAAATAGAATGAGGGTTTATTTTAATAATAAATTTTAATTTTTTTTATTTTTTAATATATCTATTCTTCCGCGGAAAAATAAAAATTAAAGGGAGAGTTTTAGGTTTAATGGATAAAAAGAAAGCGATTTTACTTGATAGGGATGGCACATTAAACAGAGATCACGGTTATGTGCATAAAGTTGCGGATTTTGAGCTATTACCTGGTGTAATAGAGGGACTCAAGATCTTGAAAGAAGGTTATCTTTTCTTTATCATAACCAATCAATCCGGTATTGGCAAGGGTTACTATGAGATTTCAGATTTCTGGAAGTTTAATGATAAATTAACTAATACCTTAAAGGACCAAGGGATTATTATTGAAAATACATATATCTGCCCCCATAAAAAAGAGGATATATGCGAATGCCGTAAACCGAACACAAAATTTATCGCTGAGATCCGTTCGGAATACAAAATAGATTTTAGGCGTTCCTGGATGCTCGGGGATCACCCCTCAGATATCTCCTTTGGAATTAATGCCCAATGCAGAACAATATATTTATTGACGGGCCATGGAAAAAAACATCGACATGAGTTAAGACGCGATGGAATAGAGCCAACTCATATTGCGAAAGACTTTTTAGAGGCGGTCTCCTATA
>CAZDJH010000306.1:0-5382 GCA_964505645.1 uncultured archaeon
TTTATTTAAAAAAAAAAAAAAAAAAAAAATTATTTTGATTTAATCATTACCAGCATCATCTTATATCTTTCTATAGCCCTTAAAGCGTGAGGTTCATTTGCAGGCATGATGATCATCTGCCCTTTTTTCTAATGAAACGGTTTTCCATCAAGAGTTATTTCTGCTTCCCCATCGAATATATAGACCAAAGCATCGTACGGCGCAGTATGTTCACTTAAGCCTTCTCCCTTATCGAATGCAAACAAGGTAATCGTTCCCACTTGTTTATCAATTATCGTTTTACTAACTACAGATTTGGCTTGATACTCAACTAAATTCTCCAAGTCTTTAATTTTTCCTGATTCCACTCTTTTTCTCTCCTAAATGTGTTTTTAATTTTGTCTAAATTCCTAATTTATAACGGTTAGCTTCTATGTGTTCTATCATTGCTTCTACAGCCTCCTTAGTATCAGTCTCCACATGTAAAATACCCCCAGTAATATCCTTGCAGTCCTCGGTCAATAATTTAACTAGGTCTGGACCTCCCGTTACCGTAGGTACTGGATTGACATAGGTGTAAAGTCCGAAGGCTAGAGCAAATATTGCATCAATCGTCGCTTTTTGTGCCATATATTCAGGTGCGACCGCGACAATGGGTAAGTCTGGTATTGGTACTCCCCCTAGAGCATCGGATACCGCTCCTATAAGGTCGGCAATTCTCCCTGTATCGGTACAAGTTCCATAACTTAATACGGGAGGGACGTCCAACTTCTCACAGAGTTCCTTTAAACCCGGCCCAGCTAAGTCCTTTGCTTCGGGTGAACACAATCCCGCAACTTGTAGAGCAGCATTTCCACACCCCATAGAGAGTACTAATATATCTCTTTTAATAAGTTCTTTTGTAATATCAACGGTGTGTACATCTTGTCCTTTATCCCTCAAACTTGTACATGATACTAATCCTGCAATTCCCTTTATAGACCCTTCTTTGAGGGCATCTAATAACGGTTCTAAGCTACCCCCAAGAGCATCAAGTATGCTTTCAGTTGAGAATCCTACGAGTGCTTCATTGGTTTCTAGCCCTGAGATTGGCTCGATGATGTTATGGCGTTCCTTAAAGTTATCTATTGCCATTTGGAGTAGTTTGCCTGCTTGTTCCTCGGCTCTTTCGGGATTATAATCAAGCCTATCATCAATCCCTTCAAAGGCAACGACTTCACTGACGGGGATTAATTTAAATTTGTATTTTTCAGCATATATAGGATCAATGGGCATAGAACAGTTCATGTCTGCTACAAAAATATCAACACACCCACTCGCCAAAACCGCTTCTTGCATTATCCAATTTCCCGTAAAACCATAAAAAACATCATCCATTTTCCATCTTTGTATCATTTCCTGCCCCGTTTCTATATTTGCAATAATTCGTAATCCTTTAGCACCGACATTTTTAGCTTTTTCTTGCCATTTTGGTTTCCTGGCCTCTTGTACCATAGCAAATCCCAAAAATGGTTCATGACCGTTGGGTAACACATTAATATAATCAGGATCCAAAACCCCCAGATTAACCCTCATTTTATGGGGTTTTGGTATATTAAACAGTATGTCTTGGCAAAATTCATTTACAATTTGACTCTGATATGCCATCGCAATTCCCAATCTCATTGCTTTTAGAGCTAAACTTGCATAATAGCCGTCGATATTCGTGAGACACGAACTCGTAGAAAACATCATTTCTCCATATATTCCACCGGGAAATATTCCTAATTTTTTCCAAACTTCTTGCCTTTCTTTTGGTGCGAGCAATTCAACAATTTTACTAGGATCCCTAAAGGAGCGGTTAAAGTCCTCTTCCACGAAGTCACACAAACTTAGGGCTATTTCATTTAGGGAGCTTGATGTATCTAAGCCTAGTCTCTCCGAGAATGCTCTTAACTTTTCAGGCTCACTTATCCTGTAGGGCGTCTTACCTTCTGCTGTTGCTCTTAATGTATCAATAGTTGTCTCTGTATGATACTGATATGTTGAGGCCCCCATAATGTTCCTTAATAGCATCTTTCTCATAGCCATACCATCCGCAGTAATCCCGCATACCCCTCGTTTATCTATAGACGCATCCGCTCGACAAGGACCATTAGAACATAGGTCACATCGAGCACCTTTTAAACAAAATGGACATCGTCGATCTGGATCTTTTCCTAATCCTTGAGCTTCATATCTATCCCAAATATTCATCATCCCGTCTCTTTTAATTCGATCATATACCTTTTGTACGGATTTATGGTATGAAATTCGTTCTTTTTCCATTTTTATAAGCATCTCATTTAATTTTTTTAATTTTTTCTGATTATCTATTATTAAAATGCATTTTTTTTTTCATTTAATAAATATTTCCTTATGAAATATAAAAATAGTTGCGAACATGTTCAAGGAAATAATTACAATAACATGATTTATTCATACGATAAGGATAACATAAAGGAAGGACCTCTCGGGGTTGTTTAATTACCCTTGGAGTAAGATTTAAGCAAATCAATTACTTTTCTAGGCTTTCGAGTTTTAATAAAAGCCCTTAGTTGAATGAGATCGTTCTCTTTAATGGACAAAATTGGAAATGTTCTAATAAGGTTTCTGGTTTGCGTTAATCCGAGGTATTTTCTGGTGTATTCAGCATTAGAGTATTTATAAGTAGTTAAAAATTCGGAATCTAATTTTTTCCGGAAATATTCCAACATCAAATTAAAGTAACTTCTCAATAAGTTTTGTTGTTCAATAGAAATAACGGGGGTTAATAAAATTTGGATGGGTGAGGTACGATAAGTATTTCCTGAAACATATATCCCCTCCACCTCGAAATCACCTTTAATATGATAAAGTCCAACTCTTCCCTCATAAGTTCCAGTATCCACGGTTCTAACATATAAGATATTAGATAGAACGACATTCTTTAATCTTTTATTAACCATCAAGACTTTTTTAATGTATTCATTTGATTTATATTCACTTGTATCTATAACTGTGATTTCATGAGTACCAGCATTTTTCTTAACTTCCTTCTTTTGTAAGTAATATGAAACAGATAACGGCTTTTTTGTCCGATAGTCATCTAGAAACTCATTGAATTCTGATCCTGCGCGATACTTGAATTGAGGATTTAAAGAATAGTTCCTTTCAATTATCTTATCATTCTTTTTGAATTTAATTCCATTAAAATGGACGGTTTCGAGCGTAGGTTTCCTTTTTCTCTTAAAAAAAACGATAATAATATTGGTTCCTGTAAATCTAAACATTTTTTTTTCGAAGATGTACAATTTTTCTATTTGATAATGTTTTAAAAAATCTAATCTAAATTTATTCGAAACTGTAGACCCAAATAAGAAGTTTGATGGAATTATGTATATTAAGTCGTTGATTTTATTGCGTAAATCATTGATCATAGCGATTTGATAAAGATCTTGATATCCTTCATTTCTATCATTAAAATATACGCGATAAGGTTTAGTTTCGGGGTGTTTTTTTATATAACCCAAGTAAAGATATGGTGGATTCGTAATATGATAAATGGGAAGTGTTTTATCCTTAAGAGATGAGGGAAAGCTTCTTAAATTATCTCTCTGTTTAATGTTTCTTCGGGCTATTTTATCAGAGATACCATATGATTTTGCCTTTTCAATTGATTTTTCCACCATTTCAGTACGAATATCCGAGAGAAAAATACTTTTTTCAAAAAAGTCTTCCCTCTCTCCACCTGGAATCATGTCTAATATAGGAAAAATTAGATTTCCCACCCCAGCGTATAAGTCAACCCATAAATAGTTATAAAGCTCTTCTTTTATGTAGGGATAAATATATTTTGAAAATGTATCAGATGACGTAAGATGGGCCCCGAGATTTCTCCTCTTTTTAGCTTTTTCCGTATCTTTGTTCAACTTAATTTAATTCCTTAATGACGTTCTGGTTTTATTATCTAAAATAAATACTAAATAATATTTATTTTAGTTCCAAATATGGGAAATTCAATGGACCTTTTTTATAAGTTAAGCTCTCGGCAAAATCAAGGTAAAAATACTCCCTTTCTCTGGAGAATCATCATGCCTATTCTCAACCCAAATATCTCCTTCATATACCTCAACGATATTATAAACTAAAGATAGTCCAATTCCCATTCCACTTGTGGGTCTCTTGGTTTTATACCTCCTGGAAAATATTTTCTTTTTAAGCTCATTAGGTATTCCTATACCGTTATCTATAAATTCAAATTTTATATAAGGTTTATTATATTTACTGAAATTGCGTATCCTAATTTTAACCCATGGATTTTTGGACTGATTATGTTGAATTGCATTAGTCAGAACATTCTCAAATACATCCTTTAAGAAGGGACCTGCAATAACTTGAGAATTATCTGTAAGTTGCTCAATTGAGACAGAAACACATTTTTGATTTAAAAGAGCATTATTTTGCAGAATATCCTTCAAAATCGTCAAACAATTCACTTTAAGGAGAGAAATCTTCTCTTCTTGTATATTGGAAATTTTTCGGATGTTTGAAATTAATTTTTTCTTATTTTTAAGTTGGGTCTTTATTAACTCAATTATATCCTCCATCACTTTTGGAAAATCTTCCCCTCTCTTCTTTACCTCAGCATATTCAATACCCAAACCAATATTATTAAGGATATTTGCAATATCATGAGCAAGTAATTCCTTATAAAAGTTAATTTTTTTATATTCCTCTTCATATTTCTTATCTGATTGGATTAAGTTCTGTTTCATATTTCTTTGCGCGGTTATATCGCGTATGACTGCTCCAAATCCAATGATTTTTTCTTGCGAATCCTTTATTGACACAATATTCATTTCGGTATGGACATTTTCGCCTGTTTTGGTAACTATGTCAAAAGTATGGTTTATAATATATCCTTTTTTTAATAGTTCTTTCTTTAATTTTTTAGATTCTTCCTCATCATATGGGTTTAACCATTTAAAAATATTTTTAGTTAGTAAATCTTCCTTCGAGACGTCGCACACCTCTATTGCTGCAGGATTGGCATATAGAACTTTCCCAATATCATCAGTTATGATAATAAAGTCCTTAGACCTCTCAATAAATTTATATAATAAATTTTTCTTATAGATATATAATCGTGATTTAGGTTTTAGAAAGTCTGAGGCTATTGAATTTGACCTTATTCTACTTTCAAGGGTTCTAATGAGTTTTTTGATTTGGCTGGATTTTTCCCCTTGATTTTGTTTCATTTTGACAATTCCCAATGTTCTGAATTAAAATGTAATTTACTTCTCCCTTTTTTTAGGTTTTTTATAACTAAAGATATAAATATTGGAAATTCGTAATTATAAAGTATTTTGATCAAGATTAATATTCTCCTTCTTAAGGTTACAT
>CAZDJH010000307.1:0-5365 GCA_964505645.1 uncultured archaeon
TCTTGAGATATCTCAATGATTCTCTAACAAGTTTGACGGAAGACCTCCCTTTTATCCTCAAGAATTTGCGTTCCTCGCAAACAATTCAAGATTATGCCGATACTCCAGATAACTCAAGTAAAAGCCTCCCCCCAAACGGTTCTATGGACGTGAAAGATGAGATTCAAAAGCGAGACGAACTTTTAGTTGAGATACGCGATCGAATTCGCTCCATCAGGGATACATTGCTATAATTTTTTTAAAAAGAATCTGAATATAAAAGTAGCCTAATCACCTGATTAAAAGAAGATGGGAGAGACGGGATTCGAACCCGCGGCCTCCTGGTCCCAAACCAGGAATCAGTTTGGGAAAATTCTCGATAAATTTTCTTACCAAGCTAGACTACCCTCCCGTTTTACCGAACCAGATACTAATTAAAATATTTTGTTAGTTTTTAATTTTTTTATTCCATTGAATTATAGGCGTTATTTTCTCTAATTAAATTATTTAAGATAAATAAATTTCAATTCATAAGCACAAAATTTAACCAATATGAAGGCTGCTCTATAAATTAATGAGAAAATGACGTTAGTCACCTTAGAAGAGATATTAGCGCCCGCCCGTAAGGAAGGCTACGCTGTGGGAAGTTTTAACATATTAAGCATACAAATGATCTTAGGTGTAATTGAGGCTGCCCAGGAAGAGCGATCCCCCGTGATTATGGCATTTGGTGACATCCATTCAAAATTTATCCCTTTTCCTATTATTTTTCCGCTGATGGTAAAAATGGCAAAAAATGCAAAGGTTCCGGTGGCGGTAATATTAGACCACGGGATGAGCTTTCAATCCAATATGGACGCCCTAAAATGGGGGGTCTCGGGTGTGATGTATGATGGATCTTCGCTTCCCTACGATCAAAATGTTAAGAAAACAAAAGAAATCGTAAAAGTAGCCCACGCCTTTGGTGTATCTGTTGAGGCGGAAATTGGACATGTAGCGATGGAAGAGGCTAACCCCGACCGAGAGGGCTATATTAAAGAAGACCACATATATACCGACCCGAAAGAGGCGGTTAAATTCATCAACGATACAAATGTGGATGCCCTAGCGATTTCAATTGGGACCGCCCATGGAATTTGTTTGGAAAAGCCCGAATTGGATTTTGACCGCTTGGCCGAAATTAATCAGGTATCCAAAGTCCCACTGGTGTTGCATGGTGGATCTGGAGTCTCGGACAAAGACTTTCGGAAGTGCGTGAAAAATGGAATTTCTAAAATAAACTATTTCTCTCGAACTAGTAATTCCATCGCAAAAGCCGTAAAGAAGAAATTGAATCGCATTCAAGGAGAAGTCTACTACCAAGACATCGTGCCGGTTATTCTAGACTCGTGCAAGGCTAAAATTAAGGAGAGAATAAAAGTATTTGGAAGTAATGATCGAGCATCTATGTATTAAGAACTCCATTATTAATTTTATGTCATCTCGGTTTTAGAAAATTCTAAAATGATTATTTCCTAATTACACCATAAAACAATTAAAAAAACTATTTCTAATAATATATTTTAGATTATATTAATTAATTAGCATACCTAGGATAATATTATTTCCTTTTAGTAAATAAGTATGTCAAAAAGCAACAAGAAGTTTGATAATGATTTAAATTATGATGAAGAAACGGGCTATATTCACGATTATTGCACTTCACGTGGATTTCCCTTGGGAGGTATCGGGACGGGAGGATTTTCTATTTTTACAGATGGGGGTTTTGGCAAGTTCCGAACCAACCATAACTGGTTTCAAAGCATAGCGCAAGCCGAATATCCAAGGGGAACATTTTTTGGAATATGGACACAATCAAAGAAAGAAAAGCGAGCTAAGATATTACGGAGGGGCTATCAAGGTGGTAAGGAGTTTTCTAACGTCGAACCCATTGACCACACCCACTTCAAGGGAAGAATTCCCTTTTTTACTTTAGATTATGAAGATAACTATTTGCCCGTTGAACTTTATCTTTCAGGATTTACCTCCTTGATACCTCATAATATAAAAGATTCGTCTCTGCCAGTCGCGTTTTTCCAGATGTGGGTTAAAAATCTGAAGAAAGAGACAATCCAAGCCTCAGTTTTGTTTTCGTTCGAAAATATTCTGGGAATTGGGGGTAGCGGGGGTGGCAAATACCTTCTACCACTCAGCGGACAGGTAACTTATAATTCTATTGAGGGAAATTACGGAGAGAGGTTTGAAAAAGAGAATTTTCATGGGATTCGGTTTGGTACACAACAAAATTATAAAGCCCAAAATCCTCGAAGCCGAGTTATCGGACAATATTTTATTTATTCAGACATAAAATCTGAAAGCGGTTTATCAATATCAACATGTCATTCATGGGATTCAAAAAAGAGTTCCCCTGAATTATGGAGTTCTTTTAAAAAAGATGGACTTTTAGACCTTAAAGAACAACAAGGAAATGCAGGCGCATATTCAATCAAATTTGAACTAAAGCCCGAGGAAAAGAAAAGCATCAACTTTTACGTGGTATGGTGGACTCCGTACTATGTCATTGAAAAAAAGCAACGCCTTCGAAAGTTGATCGGAAAACACAAGGGGAAAGATTATGGACATTATCACCTTCGATACTTTTCCACTCCCGAAGATTTAATACGATACACCATAAAAGAACGAGCACGATTGGAAAAAGGGTCAAGAGAAGTTGTGAATATATTAGATCAATCGAGCCTTCCTAATTGGTTAAAAACATATATTTTAAATTCAACTGATTCTATGCTGGTGAACTCCGTTCTTACGAGGGAGGGAAACTACTATATGATAGAAGGTGTACCATGGGATTGGCCATTCGGTGCGTTAACAGGTACTATTGACCAAAGGCTTGCGTCCCATATTTATTCATATACTTTCTTTCCAAGACTCGATCGAAATGAACTTAGAGGTTTTTTTAAGTTAACGAAAGATGGAAAAGTACCCCATGGAAATGGCCATGCAGATATAGCTTTGGGAACCCAAGACATTCCCTACGGCGAGCCAATAAAGCTATTCAACCGGACGGAACACTGGGTAGATCTTCCCCAATCGCTCATCCTTCAAGTGGGCAAACATATTCTCCAATCCAAGGATAGGGACTTCCTCAAATATTTCTGGGAAAAATTACCCGACATGTTGCAATATCTTGATGAAACCTTAGTTAATAACGTCCCAGAAGGGATTACCACCTATGATTATCAAAATTATCATCCGTGTTTTGTTTATACGGCAATCCTCCATCTAGCCACCTTAAAAATGGCAATTTATCTTGCGAAGTTATTGAAAGAAGAAATATCTGAGAAAGATCATGATAAAGCGCTAAAAATCTCAAATTTTATAAAAAAATATAAAAAACAATACGAAACAACCAACCAATCATATCAAGAACGACTTTGGCATGATGATGGGACCAATGGGGGGTATTTTACAACGTGCGAACAAGACGTTAGCATTTTTACAAGCGCACTCGCGGGAGATTGGATCAGTCGATTATGTGGATTAGGGCCTGTTGTTGCTTATCAGCAAGCTTTCTCTCATAGTAGATGGCAAACAAAAGTATTAGTTGAATCTCATGATTATTCCATTATTGACGGGAAGAAAACCAGACCTCTCATCTATCGAGAAGCAGATCCTAATGGGAATGAAATTCCCGTCCGTATTTTATTCAAGAAGCTAAGAAATGTTAATAATCCATGGCAAACCCTTGCATATCAAGGATTTGAAGCAATATATCTTAATAGAGTTGAGGAGGGATTAGATATAGTAAAAAAGATCTGGGAAAAAGGATATTTTGAAGGATATCCATGGGATATGGATCATTGGGGCTGGGAAAGAGATCATATCTATATGACTCATCCGGTCATGTGGGCAGTTTTAAATGCCTTGTCTGGAGCGTCCTTTAATGCATTTGAAGAAAAGCTATACATTTCTCCTCGCTTACTACCAGAAACAGAAAAGTTAGAAATACCTATTTTTTTCCCAGAATTTTGGATTATGATGGATTATTCTAAGAATTCAGGAAACATCTCCTTCCGAATACTGAAGAACTTTAAACCAAACTTGATCATTTCTCAAGTGGTTCATCAAGAACCCGACGGGGAAGAAAAGGTTTATAAATTAAAAAGTAAAGTTAACGTAAGAGAAGGAAAAACATTTTCAATAACAATTGAATGATCTTGTTATCGATTTTCACATTTTATCTTTTAATTTTCAAATTCCTTTTTTCATATATATCATAAAGCCTCTCTGCTACATTAAGGATGTATTTTGAATCTTTTACAATTTTTGTTAATTTGGTGGGTATATTCGAGTATCCGTGAAAAGCACCCGCCATAGCACCCCCAACCGCTGCGGCTGTGGCACCGCCTCCTGCGGTGCTTATTGTATATATATACTCTTCAAAAGAATCTAACTGCTTTATAAAGAGAAATAGCGTACAAATGAGGGTGCTTAACGCATACGGATGGATGAAGGCCTTTCCAAAATAATGTTCAATATAATAAGACGGCTCAACGCCTATTTGCGAAAACTTTATCAATCCAGATTCGGCGGATAAATCAAATTTTCTACTTAGAATATGAAGTTTATCAATTATAACATCCCATTCTGGCTTTTGTGAGTTGGAAAGGCTTATAATTAATTGATCCATAAAATCATTTAAGAAGAACTCATCATTGGGTTGATGATTAATTAAATATGCAATAGATCTAGCCAGTACAACTGCACTTCCCGAGGCACCCAGATGAGTATGGGTAATTAAACTCGTTAATTCCGCCACCTCTTGTAATGTCTCTAGGTTGTTATTATAGAATAGAGCTAACGGTGTGGTTCGAGCAAGGGTGCCACTCCCTCCACTTTTCATCGATATTTCCTTCCAAGGTACATTTTTTTTTAATTTAGAAATTGAAGATATACAAGTGAAGGCATCTCCTAATGGAGGATCATCGAGCCATTTAATTAATTCCCTTATTAGTATATTAATATTGAAGCCTTTTCCTTGAATCAATGCTTCAGCAACATGTATAGCTAATTGGGTGTTATCAGCATAACTTTTAAACATTTTTCGCTTATTTTTGTTTATAAAAGTTTCGAATCTTTCAAACTTGGAAAGAATATCCTTCCTTAATTCGCCATTAAATGGATTGCCTAAGGTATCCCCGATGGCTAACCCTAGTAAAGCCCCTTTAAATTTATTTAGATAATCGATTTTCATTTAATTTAAGTTTTTATATATTAATTCTAATAATAAGATAAATAAGGAATTGTAAATAATAATTGCGAAAATTTAATCCGGGGTGTTTTTAATTGATAAACTATCCAAATACTCAATTAATGTGTTTAAACTTAT
>CAZDJH010000308.1:0-5362 GCA_964505645.1 uncultured archaeon
TTCTATAGCGTTTCTGTTGCCTATGCGGAAGGTTCAACATTGAGAGACATTAAAACCGGGATGATTATCAATTTAGCTAATAATGATTTGTATTGGGCTCAAAAGGGGGAAGGGGCCTTTTTCAACGGCAAAAAGATCCGCGTCTCCATGCGCAGTTTATCTGACCAATTAGTTTTTGAAATAGACTATTATTTATGGAATTTGCGAAAGAAATTAAACCAATACAAACCAATCATCAAAAAATTATATCGTTTAAGGGTAATGGGAAGCATTGCGCTTAGTTTTTGTTTACTCGCAAAAGGGGCAATAGATGGCTACATCGATTTCCGAAAAGTAACTCGATTAGTCGATATCGCAGCAGGATACTTAATAATTAGAGAGGCGGGAGGAGAATTATTCTCCATCAATGGGGATGAGCTAAATTACGACCTTTCTGGTACTCTCCCCCCCATAGTCGCATGTAATTCAGAACTTATCCCTTTTATTAAAAATGAACTCAAGAAACTCTCAAAATGAAATCGTCTTATAATATTTGTAAAAAGACTGGTTAGTTTTCTAACTTAAATCGCAATAATCTATCTTTATCTTCCTCAGCATAATCAATCCCAATTCGTTTATATACTCTAATATTTGAAGGATCTACCCCTTCCCCTTGTGTAAAAAATAGCTCGCTATGGGAATCACAGGAGTCCGTTCCATTAAATCTTTCTTTAGTTATATCCATTGCCATACATAACTTTCCAGGGCCATCCATAAGGTTTTTGTAATCCTTCCCAATCTTTACATCCCTATTTTCTTTCATCAACATAATGCCATCTATTGGATATAATCCTCTAATTAATACGGCACAAGGTTCTCCCTCGGGTTCTGTAATAACATTTAGACAATGATACATTCCATAAATCAAATACACATAGATTGTCCCAGGGATTTTATACATTGTTTCGGTCCTTTTAGTCTTTTTATAACCATAAGTATGACATGCTTTATCTTTTGCGCCCAAATATGCTTCCGTCTCGATAATTTTGGCAACCATCCTCCCGTTTGCCGACTTCCGGACTAAAAAACGCCCTAATAAATCTTTTGCAACATTCTTAGTATCTTGCTCCAAAAATTTTCTTGAAAGCCGTTTTAACTGGTTCTTAGAAGTCATAATTGATACTGTGAGATCGGTTTAATTAAATCATTCAATTCCTTAATGGTGTGGAATCAATAGAAATACATCAATCCAAAATAAAATCGTCCTTCTTATAGGTTTTCTTATCATATTCCTTAAACCCAAGCGATTCAATAAAATTATAGGAGACTTTATTATCAATATACACCTCACAGCGTAATTCCTCCACATTCTTTTCCTTGAAATAGTTCCACGCTGCGACCCCTAATACAGTACCTAATCCTTTTCTCTGGAATCGGGGTAACACTCCCAATCCCGCGATCACACCTATTTTTCCGTTTTGCTCAAAATCTAATATTATGAAGCCTCCATTTTGCCCATAGACCTTTGCAATTAAAATCTCCGTTTCCTGATACATATAAATCCTCTCTAAAGAGTCCAATTCAATGGGTCTAAAAGGTTCGTTCGCAGTAAGCCACGCTCGATTATGAATTTGCATAATGATGGGCAAATCATCTTTAGTGGCTTCCCTTATTTTCGCATTTAAAAAGTTCTTCCTTACCTTTGCTTTTACCTTTGCTTCAAATTCCGGCGTTATATCTTCGACCGGGAGTTTCATTTGGACATAGGTGAGAGATACCTCCTCTTCCTCTTCTAATGCTTCAGATTCAACATCCAAGCACGAGAAAAAGGACCTGATTCGCTTCTTTTTAAGATCCATTCGATTATTTGACATAAGAAAACCTTATTCTAAAAAATGTATATTTTAATAAAAAATTAGGTTAAAAGACTAATAATAAGGGAAAGAGAGATTTACGAATATAAAGTTAAGAATACTCGATTTATTGAAATATTTTAAGGATTATTAAGGCTCAAAGTCTTCTCTAAGATATGTTTTCGTGCCAAATTCTTCAAATCCTAAAGATTTTATGAAATTATAGGACACGATGTTTTTCTTATATACTTCAGCTCGGATTTCCTTTATATTTGGATGATGTTGCTTCAAATACTGCCATGCTGTCATCCCCATAATCGTTCCTAAGCCCTTACGCTGATACTTGGGAACCACTCCTAAGCCTGCAATAACTGCGTATTCTTTATGAGGGCCTTCAAAATCCAAAATAACGAAGGCAGAATCTTGCCCATATAGTTTACCAATAAGAAAAACTGTATCGGGGTCATGAAAAATTGGATTTAATGTATCAATATCAATCATTCTAAAGGGGGTTTTACTTGTTAGCCATGCCCGATTATAAATTTCCTTAATATTTTCGAGATCACCCTCGGTTGCCTCCCGAATATGCGCCTTAATGATCTTTCCCTCTATTTTCTGCTTTAACTCTTTTTCCTTTTCCTCTGCGATTTCTGAAATTGGCATACGCATTTGGACGTATTCAAGCCCTTCCTTTTCTATAAGTTCAAGTTCAGCAGCATGATCCCCTTCCTTGTTTTCGGAATCAACAGTAAAAGTGTGAAAAAAAGCCCTAATCCTTTCTTTTTTAAGGTCCAATCGCTCTTTGGGTTTCATATCCGTATTTTAAAACCTTGCCTTGTATACAAGCCTATACTTTGTCGATATTTTTATCTATTCCTCTCTCAATCTCATAAATGAAGCCTTGATTTTCTAACATAGATACGCCTTTCTTTAACTTTTCCTTGAACTGAGGATCTTTTAAAAAATTATTATTCTCTGCTGTAAATTCAAAATTTGAGCGGAGCGCCATATCATCTTCCACTTTTTCAGTTATGTATTCCTTTAAACCAGAGAATGCGCCAGGCAATTCTTCATATACTTCTTTAGATTCTTTTTCTATAAATCCAGGAAGGATAATTTCCATTTTCTCTTCTAACATATCGATATCCTCTACAAACATAACATAGAGGGGCATATATATCCATTGGATAGGTTTCTTTATTGTTGGTGCCTCTTCATCCTTTATTGACCAACTCATAAGATCTTCTGCCTCTTTTAAACAATCTTGCCGTTTTGAATTAATAATTTCCTTGATTTCCGAAAATAATGCATCCATTTTTGCCCGTAGTGCTTCCAATTCTTCAATCTTTTCCTTCTTTTCTTGTTCTATTTTAGATATTTGCTGATCCCTAGAATCTAGCTGCTGCGTTAACCCTTGTTGAAATTCGTTTATTTTTTTCCTTGCTTCATCATCAATTTCCTCTGATTTCGTTTTCAAGGATTTAAATTTAGTCTCAATGGAATCTATCTGACCCAAGAACTGCTGCACCTCTTTACGTAGGGTATCAAACTGCGAACCAATTTTAGGGATAAGTTCATTAAATGAACTCCGCAAGAGCGTTTCGGAATTACTATAGAACTTATTTTTTTTATGGATATCCTCTAGGTTTCTATTTAGCGTTTTGAATAAAGAAGCAACATTTTCAATAAGTTTTTTCTTTTCTTGTCTCTTCCAAATATTTGTATTGTCTTTTTTTGATTCAATTTCCTTTTTTACTCGGTTTTCATCAATACTATTGGATACTTTATCGATTTCTGCATTATATCTTCGCTCTATATTCATTATTTTAACTTTTATATCCTTTAAAATAGAATCTAGCGCGTTTCCAACCAAATCAATTTGTTCCTTCCAGCGACTTGCATTTCCCTTTAACTTTTGAATCGTATTACGGTACTCTTCGGATATGTCCAGCGCCTCTTCAGTGGTTAAACTCGCATCTAAAGGAATAGAACCATCAAGTGATTTAAATTCCAAATAAGGCAACAAAACTTTCAAAGACTCCAAAAATTCGGGATTAATTAATGAGGGCACCTCAAAGACTTGATATTCCGATATCATCCCTTCGCCAACTTCCTCTGCTTCGCTATCTTGGTAGGTGAGTATTTCTCTGATTCTGTTTAATAATTCTATCTCCCCCCGCTCATCTGTATTTCTTAATACATGACCTAATAATGGTTTACGGGGTGGATTGGTGAATTTGGATTTCTTTGAGAATACCTTTACTCCATCCAAAATAATATGAGTAGAATAGGGTTTTGATGTTCCTTGGATTGCTAAAAACGGCCACAACAATTTTGAAAAAGAAAGAACATTTTGACCCCCATTCAAGTCAAAATCTCTTGTTAACAAGTGGAATGCGGTTGCCAATTCATCGCACTCCTCAAATAAGGGTCGTCTTGTTGATTTATCTAGAAAAAGACAAAGAACATATTGATTTCCATGAATTGTTGACATAAGCTTATGAAGTTTTTTAAACTTAATATTTTATATTAAACATTAAACTAATAATAAAAAAAATTATTTTAATTATTTTGGATTTTCCACTTTTCCATTCGCTCTTTATTCTCCTTAAACGGTCTATTTTAACGCTTCAAAACTATTTGCAATAACTATGATCAACAGCGATAACAAAATAACCAAGGGGGGAAGAATAGCTTGTGTATGGGAAGATCCAACTGCCCCTAACACGCTAAATAAAATTCTTCCCGAATAATAGATAAGAAAACCTATTCCATTTAAGGCATAAGATTTTCGTATAACCCCAAAAGTTTTACTGGCTAAATAGAAGAACATTACAGGCACGAGGATGTTGAAAAGTGGTTGAAAGACTAGATTTATAATAAACCGGCCGACAGGGTAGTTTAGTATTACAATAGGAGCAACTGGAGAAGATATTCCAAATTCATCTAAAAATTCAACATCAATCAAAAAGCTCAAGGGAAACGCTAATGCCAAAATTCCAATAATTATAGGAAGGATAAATAGTAAGATTCTAAATCCAAATTTGAGATCTAATTTTATCTTATATTTTGATTGCTCCTCAACGTCCGGGGGAAATAGAAGAATTCCCAGCATACCCATTAGGCAAGAGACACCCATCCACGTAAAGAAAACTGCAAATCGGTAACTTATCATTACTAAATCTAAACTTGACGTTTCTGGAGCGTAAAAATAATATATAATAAAACATACGCGAGATGCCGCCAACATAATAAATAATATTGAAAAGAAGAACCAATAGGACTTTTTTGATACTCTGAATCTCATTATTAAAAAATAGGCGAAAATGAGAACGTAGTAACCACAAACCACCATGTACAGCCCCAACTCGAGTGAGTCGTAAAAATTAAAGTAGTCAAAATGTTGTATTATCACTTTTAAACTCCCATTTAAATATTAATTTAATACATTATAATATAAATATAATAGGTTTTATTTATATTTTATATTTTATATTTTATATTTTATATTTTATATTTTATATTTTATA
>CAZDJH010000309.1:0-5331 GCA_964505645.1 uncultured archaeon
AAAAAAGACTATATTTTTTTCCAAAGATTTAAATATAATTTCTTAGATTTTTTTATCAAAATATCTATAATATGTGAATAAAAAAAATTAACATGAAGAATTGTAAGGTGATAAAATAAAAATGGCAGTAGAACTTTCGGAGCTTACGAGTCTAGTATTAATGTCGATGGGGGTAATAATCTATGTTATTTCGATGATCCAACAACGACCATTAGTTAAATACTTTCCTGGAGTACTATCGATCTGGTTTGTATTTTTATTTACTAATGTGGAAGGCCTTCCGGACCTTCCGGGGGATTTAGCGGACCTCTTTAATTTATTTGAACACACCTTTGTCTTAATTACAGGGGTATGTTTTACATTGGGGTTGGTTTATGAATTTTTCTCGGGGGAATCGGGGAGCTTTCTTAAAATCGTTAAGATGGGTGAAGCCTAAATGCTGCTCGTTGAATTAGCTGAATTAGCTGACTTTAGAGATGGGGCACTTAATTTAATTGGAGCAATATTTTTCATAATTGGTCTAATTTTTGCTACCTTGATATATTTCAAGAAGAAAAATTTGACGAATATATTCTTCTTGCTTATCATGGCTGCTGGATTTATGTTCGCCCTTGGAAATTTACTTGATAAATGGGGCTTTACGACGGGCACCCTCGAGGGAAATTGGGACATTATGGGCGAAGCATTCAACATGTTCCTTATCGCTTTAATATTCGTCGTGGGACTCGTTGATGTGTTAGAAATGCGAATCCAAGAACACGGAAAGGACTTGGAACGGCTAATAGACCATGCAGAACAAACGGCCATTGACGTCGCAAATATCTCGGCAGAGCTGGAGGCGAGCGCGGAGGAGGTCGATAAGGCTATGCACGGTGCAGATGATCACATCCATCAACTTGAAAAGGCAACGCTAGGACAACTTGAAGCATTAAAAGAAGTAGAAATGCATATAGAAGATGTCGATCAGCAAGCACACGAAATCTTAGATCATACAACCGATATCGATAAAGTTATGGAACTGATTGCCAGTATATCCGAAGAGACAAATCTATTGGCCCTCAATGCGAGTATTGAGGCAGGTAGGGCCGGAGAGCACGGTAGAGGATTTGCTGTAGTCGCTGACGAAGTTAGAAAGCTCGCTGAAGAATCGCGAACTTCAGTATCCCAATCAGGAGAAAAAATTGAGTTTATTGAACGATTAATTGAAAATACAGTCGAAGCATTGGACAAAGTTACGGCTGAGATTAAAGAGGCAGAAGAGCATGAAGATGCAAACGAGAAAGCCCTAGAAGAGATTGAAGGAACCTTGGATAGACAAGTTGTTGCTATGGACGAGATCGTGGCCACAGCTCGAAGACTAGAAGTATTAGCCGAGGACCTTCAAGAAGAGTTGGATATTCATAGGGAGGGAGAGAAGGGTGCGGTGACTAAGAGGACGAGGCAAGCAAAATCCAGAGAACGAAAACTTGAAGAAGAGAAAGAGCAAAAAACACCTAGACCAAGAAGGATTCAAAAAGAAGGACAAACGAAAGAATTGGAAGCAGATGAAATACAACTTGAGCCAGCGGTATAAATAACTAAATAAAATCTAAATAAATTAAGTGGTTTTTTTATCCACATTTTTTTAATTTTTTTTAATTAAAAGGAAAAATATGTGTAGGAATTGAAAAATGATTGATATGAAAAAAATCTCAAACACAAGAAGTAAAAGGACAGTTGATCCTCAATACATGTTAGGTTTTGGGATGTTAAAACTTCAAAACGACACAACAAATAAGTATGAGATTATTTTCAAGAAAGGATTGAGAGACGCATTGATCCAAAATATCCTTGAATCAAATATAATTGAGCTTTTTCAGAAAAAAAAAGGAAACTCAATCATACCTTTAGAAGATATTATGGTTATTCTACATTTTTTTGAAGACAGGAATAAAGATAAGATCCTTTTAATATTTATGGACGACAAAGAAAAAGATATTAATTTTACTAACCTATATTTACTTTCAAAAGAGATTTTTAATATATTTAATTCAAATCAAGATTATATTCAAATAAAAAAATTCTGTGATAAAAAAGTTAAAATTCCACGGAGTAAAGACCTATTTGGAATATTTATTTTAAACCCTTCTGGAAGCCCTTACTTTACTAAAATAGATAAGAAAAGGGCTGGATTAGCTAATAAGAATATACAAATTAGTGGATTTATCTCCGCAATAATTACATTCTCAAAAGCAATTATTTCGGAAGACTCGGGAGGAAATTTGAAGGAAATTAACTTTGGAAATCAGAGATTTTTTACAATCATAAAAAATAATGTTATTTTTGCCTATTTAGTTGAGAATGCAGATTCATTATTTAAAAGGTATATGTACCTTATAGTTGAAGAATTTTTTGAATCATTCGAAAAAGAACTAAAACAATATAGTGGTAATATTTCTCCATTTGAAAATTTTTCAAAAAATTTAGAGAAATATTTTATATTATAACCAAATGTGATTAGAAAATGCAAAAAAATATTTATAAAGAAGAAGAAAAGATATCAATTATCGTTTTTGAGGTAGGCTGGGAAGAATTTGCGATCGCCCTTTTGGATGTGAAAGAGATCATCCAAGCGGGCCACGTTAGGAAATTACCGAAAAGCTTGGACTTCATTGAGGGAATTTATAACTATCGTGGGGAAATCATCCATATAATAAATCTTCGTAAAAAGTTAAACTTAGATGAATATAAGTTATTTCGTTCTAAGGACGAATTATATGAGACTAAGGAAAATAAAGAAACAATCGAGGAAGATAAGGTGGAAGAACCCAACGAAGACACAGAAAAAAGTTATATAATAATTGTGAATTTAAACGACACTAATATAGGATTTTATGCCGATAAAATTCACAATGTTTCCCAAATTGATCGCGATAACATTATTGATCTAACTCCGATATTCCAGACGAGTGTAGATGTTAATTACATAAAGGGCGTAATAAGATTTGAAGATAGACCTCGAATTCTGATAAATTTAAGCAAGGTATTAACCGAAGCAGAACAAATGATAATACAAAAAGATTTAAAATCGATAAAATAAAATTTTAAAAAGAGTTGATGAAAAAATGCCAAAAAAAAGAATATTAGTAGTGGATGACGCAGCGTTCACGAGGAATATGCTTAAGAAGATTATCGCTAAAACAGATTACACAGAAGTGGTTGGGGAGGCATCTGATGGGAATGAAGCGATTAAATTATATAAGCAGTTAAAACCCGATTTAGTTACCATGGATTTAGTTATGCCAGTAAAAGGGGGTATTGAAACAATTGAAGAGATAAAAAAAATGGATGAAGATGCCCTAATCATCTGTGTGTCCGCGCTAGGCCAAGAAGCATTAGTCCTAGAAGCTGCAAAAAAAGGAGCAAAGGACTTTATCCAAAAACCATTCAAAAGCGACCAAGTCACAGAAGTATTAGACCGCACCCTTATAAATAATAAATAATAAAGAACATTAAAAAAAGGTGAAAATAAACCATGTCATCAAAAGAAGATAAAGATTTCGAACTTTTTATAAAAGAAGCCGAGGAAATAGTAAGAAATGTAGAAGAAAGTGTACTAAATCTTGAAGAAGACTATAGGGACGACAACTCTGTGGAACAACTTTATTTTGCCTATCATAATCTTAAAGGAATGACAGGTATGGTGGGATTTGATAACTTTTCCAAGCTATGTCATGCCCTAGAAAACCTTCTAGATGAAAATAAAGAGTTTGAAGAACGAAAAGAAACCAAAGAGCAATTAATATCGCTTTTATTTGAAAGCCATGATGTTATGAGGAATCTCATAAAAGATTTAGGTGAGGATAATAAAGAAGACTTGAATGAACAGATCTTAAAAGAATTCAAGAAAAGAATTAAAAATTTCGGGTCATCTATGTCTCCTGATGAGTATGATATTACCTTTTTTAGTCCTATTTCAAAGGAAAAATTAAATGAAATAGAACCTAAAGAAAATTATAAATTTTTCAGAATTCAAATTACAATTCAAGAAACTTGTGTATTCAAGAAAGTAAGATTGTTTATTATTTTCAGGGCATTAAATGAGATCGGAAGGATTTGTTCCAGTAATCCGGAACCAAATTTATTGGAGAAAGGGGTTTTTGATAATGATTTTGAGGTCTATTTCATGACCCAAAAAAATGAAAACACCATATCGGATACGATAGATGAAATTTTAGAAATTGAAAGTAAAACGATCAAATCGATAAGTTCAGAGAATTTTTACGAATTGGTAAGCGATTATAGTAAACGCATGGAGAAGCAAATAGAAAAAGAGCCTTATGATACAAGTCCTACGAATGAACTCAAAACAAATACAGTTTCATCCGTTATCGCTGATGATTTTGATAGTCAGAATAAAATTACGTCTATAAAAGTGGATATAAAAACCTTGGAAACGCTTATGGATTATTTTGGGGAATTAGTTATCTTAAAGAACCAAATCTCCCAGACCCTGCAAAAATATAGGGGAAGAGAAGGTACAAGGCTTTTTGATGATATGGATAAGCTTTTTCTGGAAATACAAGAAATTATTTTTCAATTAAAACTTGTTAGGGTAGAAAAGACATTCCGCCGATATAGACGTTTGGTTAGAGATGTCGCTAAAGATACTGGCAAACAGATCAAGTTTATTTTGAAAGGCTTGGATGTAGAAATAGACAGAAAGGTATTGGAAGAATTAAACAATCCTTTAATTCATCTCTTAAGAAATGCTATTTCACATGGCATTGAAGCACCAGAAGAGAGAAGAGAATTAAATAAAGACATTGTAGGAACCTTAAGATTAGAGTCTTATAGAAAGGCGGGGTCTATATATATTAAGGTAAAGGATGATGGAAAAGGGATAGATCTTGAAAGTGTTAAACGAAAAGCAGTTGCAAAGGGCTTATATTCTCCTGAAGAGGCAGAAGATTTAACAAAACAACAGTTAAAGGATATAATTTTTAGACCTGGATTTTCGACTTTAAAGGGCGCCGATCAGGTCTCAGGTAGAGGTATGGGTTTGGCAATCGTGTCTGAAAAAGTTGAAGACTTGGGTGGTTCTCTTGAATTGAATTCTGAAAAAGGAAAAGGAACAGAGTTTATTTTGGATGTCCCCTTTACGAGAGCAATTTTAAAAGCACAATTATTTAGTGTTGGAGAAGATCTATATGCGATTCCGATTGAAAATATAAAACAAATTTATTTTTATAAAAGAGAGAATATCGATTACATGAAGGGATATGAACATTATAAGCTCGATTCTGAATTAGTTCCAGTAATCCGAGTAGATGAATATTTGGATCTCCCCAC
>CAZDJH010000310.1:0-5310 GCA_964505645.1 uncultured archaeon
ATAAATTAAGTTTTAATTTTTTTTACTACAAAAACCAAACTAAAAATTAAAAATAGAATAAAAATAATATTCGGTGAGCCACTTGAAAGTCCTTTTATTTGGTCCTGCGGGAGCTGGAAAGAGCAGTTTAATGAAAACAACGTGTCAGGGTTTTAATTTCATGAAAGTTGCTAATCTTCCACCTACAAAAAATATAACCAGGGAAAACTTTATTTTTAGAGGTCTAATGGAGTTGAACGTTTGGGATGCGGGAGGTCAGCAAAGATACCTTAAGGAATATTTTTCAGAAGCAAAACGAGACTTTATATTTTCCGAGGTATCAACGCCCGTTTTTATGGTAGATGCTTCAGCTCCGGATCCCGAAGTTAAGGAAGTATTCCAAAATTTTGTATCTTATATACTTCAATTCAGTCCCCATATAGAAAAAATATATGTGTTATTGAATAAGGTTGATTTACCCGATTCTAAGGAGGATGAGGTGCTAAATACCTTATTAGAGTGTATTGAAAGAGATATTGAGGAGAAAATCGAATTTACGCCTGTTTCGGTGAAAGAAGGAACCGCCCAACACCGTCTAATTGAGATCCTAGATCAAGAAATTCAAAAATCAACCCTATCCTTGCAAAGATTGGGCAAAATCCGTCATCTCATGGATGAACTAAAGCGAAATTCATTAGCGGATTATTTCCTATTTAATAGACCCGATGGCCTGCTTATCTCATCTACCCTAGGGAGATTCCAGTCGGAGCCCTTGGAGTTTATGAAGCTCGAGCTTTCTTCCCTTGATCTCAATATTTACCAGATTTATAGAAAGATAATGGACCTCAAACACTTACATCAGATCTCCCCACTAAATTTATCCACGATCGTTTACGAAAGCGATGATGCCTATCTTATCATTAAGGAATTGGTAAATGAAGCGGTAATAATGGCAGCGACAAATAACAAAAATGAAAAGGTTTATTTTGACGTCATGAAAATCTTCAATAGTCCTAGCTTTAAGGAATTAGAGAAGATATTTACGAACGGCGAATTCAGTTTTTCGGTATAATTTTACAAGAAAAAAAAGTATTGGAATGAAAAAAGAGAAAAATTAAAAGGTTAGAAAGAAATTAAGGAGTATTCTTCTTTTATTTCTTTATTCTATTGGTTTTTCTTTCTCAATTAGATTTGTTTTCTTTAGGAGGTACTGGTTCTTATGATGGGGTTTTCGGACGACTGTGTTGTTTGATTTCTCGATTTCTCTTGCTGCTTGGGCTAGTTCTGCCGCTTCCCTCATCATTTCGTGGGCTGCTGCCAGTTGAGGCATATAATTTTCCCGTTCTTTCATAGCAAAACATGCTTTCCCTGTTATCTGTGATACCTTTTCGGCGATTTCGAACGCAGCAATCGCTTTTGCTCGCGCATAAGGGTTGGAAAATTCAAGCCGCTCGGTTGCATTATCCGCTTTTACGGTAACTTGGGGAAGATTCGGGGCGTTTCCTTCCAACATATCCATAATTACTTTATTAATCTCCTCTGTGATTAATTGTAATGCTCCCGTTCCCGCTAAAACCTTAAGTAAATTCGAATTGAAGAAACTCATCTCGGTTGGGTCTAAAAAGGGCCTTCGGGCGCCAATCATCGAGTCGCAATTGACGATAATGTAGCCCATCCCCTTTTCCTTAATTTCATCCTTTGCCTTCTTGGTTGGAGCATCCGAGATCACAATGGTTGGGATATCGCCGGCTAATTCTCGTGCTTGTCTGGGACCCTTCAAGGCGGCGTTAGGAGAACTCATAAGAATTAAATCGGGTTCATATGCTAACAGTTCTTTCATTGTGTCTACGCAGAATTCGGTAGGATGCATTTTAGGGCCAGATGCTACTTCTCGAAACTCCAATCGCTCTGCTTCGGCTCGCTCATCAATTAAGAAAGAGAGCAGCAGCGATGAACCGATAGTTCCATTTTTCAAGACGCCAATCTTCAGTATTTTTTCGCTCATTTTTTTTATCAACTTATAATTTCTTTATTAAATTTAAAATAAATAATAATAGATTTTTTTTATAGTTTTTTTAATCTTGATACTTATTATTTAGTATATTGAGAAATTGTCCCTAAAAATTATTCAAACACATAAATACTGATAAATACTGATATAATGACCGCAAACCCCTATAGGATCACAATTAATAACAATCATAAAAAGCTAACAAGCCAAGATTATAATTATATTTTTAATATGCAAAACGGCTATTTCGCACGATGGGGGAGAACTAAGTCTGATGATCCGCATCTTAGCCCTTATGGTCCAGAACTGCTGGATATCGAAGTATCTACCATATGTCATAGGGAATGCCCTTGGTGCTATAAATCTAATAATCCATCGGGGACGAACATGGATTTTAAGACCTTCAAGATGATCATCGACAAGGTTCCGCAAGTCTTAACCCAGGTGGCATTTGGGATAGGAGACATAGATGCAAACCCCGACCTCTGGAAAATGTTTTCCTATTGCCGCGATAATCAAGTGATTCCTAATATAACTATTAACGGGCAAAGATTGGACGATCTTTTAGCGGAACGTTTGGCGAACCAATGCGGAGCGGTCGCGGTCAGTCATTATAACGATGATGCGTGCTTTAGTGCGGTTGACTTACTAGCAGAGAAAGGGTTAACTCAAGTAAACATCCATCAATTAATGGCTTCAGAGACCTTCGAAAGCTGCCTTAAACTGATTGAATCTTCCAGAAACGATCCTCGGTTGAGAAAAATAAATGCTATTGTATTTCTCGCTTTAAAACCTAAGGGAGAACGCAATACTTTTCATCCCTTACCCCTCGGAGAGTTTTCAGAGTTGGTCCATTTTGCATTGGAGCACGACGTTAATATCGGCTTTGACAGTTGTTCTGCAAATAATGTCTTGAAGGTTCTAAGAGGTCATCCAAACTATTCTCTCTTTAGGATGCTGGCAGAACCTTGCGAAAGCAGCTGCTTTAGTTTCTACGTTAATGTAGAGGGGATTGCCTACCCCTGTTCGTTCTTGGAAGGGGAGCCCGGATATGAGAGTATTAATATACTCACGGCTGATGACTTCATGAAAGATGTATGGTATCATCCCTTTATCAAGAACTTTCGGGACAAATTGCTCCAAGAAAAGAGAAATTGTCCGCATTTTGCAATCTAAATCTATCTGTATAAGAAGATTCCTTTGCCCATACTTGACCTAAAAGAAACCCATACCAAGTTTCAATTAGATGTTATTTACTTTAAATGCTATTTCAATTTATATTCATAATAGTTCTTTTATTTTTTGAGAGTGGAAAAAAGCGTAAAATAAATGCATATTGCTCCCCCCTACGGACATAAATTTTGGATGAGATATAATCTCTTAAGTTCTTACTTGATGCAATTTAAAACTTTTATTATATGTTGCCCGATGTAAAACCCATATTTATAAATATCTATTCTTATTCAATGTACAATTCCGATACATTTTCTAAGAAAAATAAATTTTTTTAATACTTTTAAATTTAAAATATGTATAATTAATAATATTCACGGTGAAAAAAATGGAAATAAATGGAATTGAGATTGAAGACACCTACTGCGAGGCGTTCGGTAATTACTTTGCCAGAATTATCGTCACAGCAGAGGATAAGACTTGGTTAGATATATGTACTCAAGAAGCAACGGGCTATGGAACCTCTACCATTCATTGCGACTCAGAAGCGGCAAGAGATGTTTATATATCTCCCGATAATACTCCCGATGGTCGTGTCGGCGTCGCGTTAATGTTTTTCGTAGGCGACAAAAAGAAGGTCGATAATGTATTACTTAGTCGAATTGGCCAATGTATCTTAACGTGTCCAACGACAGCTTGTTTTGACGGAATGGAAACATCTCTCTCCCCAGAAAAAGTATTTGAGGTAAAAACGGGCTTTAAGCTAAAGTTTTTCGGGGATAAATTCGAGAAAAAGATCGAGGATCCTGTAGAAGGATGGAAGATCCCTGTGATGGACGGAGAATTTATCGTTGAGAGCAAATTTAAGGTCGGTAAGGGAATTGCGGGCGGAAACTTTTTAATTTTGGCAGAAAACCAATCTTCCGGCTTAAATGCCGCAGCAAAGGCAGTTGAAGCCATTAAAGATGTTCCAAATGTGATTGCTCCATTTCCGGGCGGTGTTGCCCGTTCAGGCTCTAAAGTAGGCTCTAAATACGACTTTCTAGGTGCGTCTACTAACGACCCGTTATGTCCCACGCTGAAAGATGAAATTGATAATTCCCTGTTAAAAGAAGGGGAAAACTGCGTCTATGAGATTATTTTAGACGGAGCAACCGAGAAAGCAATAAAATCGGCGCTAAAACAAGGAATTAATGCGTCTTGTGAAGTTTCTGGCGTGAAAAGGATCTCTGCGGGAAACTATGGGGGCAAACTGGGTAAATACCAATACAATCTACACGAATTATTATAAGACCCGTTCAAAACTAAAATGATATATCCTTTATTTTTTTATTTTTTTTCTTAATCGTGCTTTTCGACTTATTTTATTTGTTATTTTTGTACTATTATTTCTTTTAGATCTAGATTTTTACTTAATATATAGTATGGCAGCATTTAAAAGAAGGCAGTCCTTTAGATTAGTAATTTACTATGCAATTCATCTCAGCACTAAAAGGGTGAATTTTCTCGCATTAAAAATGATAATATGCTCTTATAAAAGTCTTGATAATAAAAAATAAAAATTTTGAAAAGAAAGAAAATTAAATTAAGATATTACTAAAACCTAGAAATAGGTTTAAAACTCTTCTTCTTCGTATTCGTCCTTCAATAAGCCAGCTTGTTTCAACAAATCCTCAATGGAATCTCTAGTTTTAATTACTTGTTCATTATCACTCAATTTCAAATTGTCTAATACAGAATCTGAGAACTCCATAAATTTCTTAATAGACTGACTTGAGAAATCCTTAACTTTTTCTTGCGTATCTTCAATAAATTCTTTCCCAGATTCACCAAAGATACTCTCTGCGAGTTTTATCATTTGATCGTTGAGTTGATCCATAATGTTCTTTTTTTCTTCACTCATTTTAAATCGTTGTTTTTATGTTAATGTTATTTTTTTTAAATAAAGATCTATTTAATATTTTTTCCTATTTTCCGTATTGGTTTTTGTATTATTTTCAATTGAATCTCACCAATTTTTTTTAGTTAAGATTTTATTTGATATCATCCACATATTATAAGGCTTAAATTTAAAAATGCGAAATATATTATATTAGAGATTTTTCGTGTCAAAAATACATGAAAGATTTTAAATTTTTCCCCTATAC
>CAZDJH010000311.1:0-3358 GCA_964505645.1 uncultured archaeon
AAATCGCAATGGTCGCTCAACGGAAAATATCTATCGGCATTGAATCTTACCCGAGATTCCTTGTCAAGCACCTTCCCCGAAAAGATTGCCACTTTGGCTCCCGCAGAGACGAGAGACTTATACGGGGACTTAAAAATAGAGTAGGGGGGAAGTAATAAAACATAATCATCCCGCTTCGCTAATATATTTTTATTGAAAGCCCCGTACGGCTCCCAATCGGGAAAGATAATGTCATGATTCTCCAGGATTTCAGTATTCCTGGCGATGCTGCGTTCTAAAATAATATTGAACTCGCGACTCAAGATCTTTAATAAATTCTGGCTCTTACCGAATGAATAGCAGAGTAAAATGATCGGATTTTTTTGCGAAAGTTGAGTTTGGATATAAGAATTAATGCCCCTTTTCAGCTCCTCCGAACTCGGAAAGACATACTGGGGTGAACCGTAGGTACATTCGGTAATTAAATAATCGCAGCTCAACGATTCTAATCCTCTCCGACCACCAGTACCATCCGTTACGAAATCACCCGTATAAATGATCGATCTCGAACCTTCGATATAGAGGCTCATTGACCCAAATGTATGCCCGTTGGGAATCATTTTAAGCTTTAAACCTTTGAAAACGGCTTCATCAGTTGAGTTGGAATCGCAGCCTGATATCCACAAGTTTTCAGGGATCGTAAACCTTCCGTGGGTTCTGGATTCCGCAATTTCTTTGGTTATTTTCGAACAGATAAATTTAGTCTCTAACTCGCCGTTCTCCATTTTGGTATAAGCCGTTTTAGGTATAAAAGGGATATGGTCCATATGAGCGTGAGAAATAAAAACAATGTCCGCTCTGGGGTCCCATGAATCGACGGAGATTCTGACGTTATCTATTTCAATTATTTTCTTGCCGTGCAATTTCTGAATCTTTACCGAATCCAGGTTCTTAGTAGATTCAGAGCTACAGAATGTCGTATTATATTGATTAACAAAGGAAATAAATTCTCTTTCCGGATCATCTCCTAAATATGATTTCAAGTTGATTCACACCCTTAAACAGTATT
Organism: uncultured archaeon; assembly: GCA_964505645.1. GTDB lineage: Archaea > Asgardarchaeota > Lokiarchaeia > Sigyniarchaeales > SOKP01 > TEKIR-8. The sequence goes on from CAZDJH010000311.1 coordinate 1,049, forward strand.
TATTACATTCGCAATCCCTACACCTATTCTCATTTGGCGTTCCTTCCGGAATTTTCTCGGAGGAAATCATAGACTGAATCCCCCGTACTTTTTTAAGTACATTCAATTTATCACTGGAATCAATCACGTAATCCTTAATGGTATCGGTTTTAGAATAATATACGCGGACTTTTTGGACCAAGAAATCAAAATTATTCTCAATTAGAATTGCTTGCGCCGAAACTTGCATCTTGTCGGGATTTTCCAGAGGGCTATAAGGGATGTTCCCCGTTTTCATCTCTACCGGAAATGCTTCCTGTCCGTCAAAGATAAAATAATCAATTAGCCCAACCAATCCCAATTTCGGCGCAACTAAATAGATATTGTAATATTTCTGAATGTAATCCTCACTTTCACCGATTCGTTTCTGAAAACGCTCGTGTTCCTCCACCCCATATTTCATTTTATACGTTTGGCGCATCGGGGCTTTCATCACATGCCGGAAATAGATTTTACGCTTGCAGTAGGTATATTGGCGTATTTCCTCGGTACCGATAAGAGGTTGCTCATATAAATGCATTTTCGGGAGACTTTTTCTGATTGAATTCAACTGGTATGGATTCATTATGAATTCTTTTAATATGTGTTTTCCCTTTTGATTTTGCTCACTCATTATTAATCCTTGTTCTTTTAAACTTTATATTATTTTTTTATTACCACTATGAACTACATCGAAAGGATATCTTCGATTATCTTATAGCCCTCTCCGAACTTAGATTGGACGGTGATCGCATTGCGGTGGCAGCGTTTGCACACGGGAATAATTCGCACGTCGCAGCCTTCCAGTTTTTTCAGCAACTTCTTTAATTTCATTGCGATTTCCTCTGCAAGATTACGGGTCAATTGCCCGAAAAAGACGGAATAATTAAGGCGAATTAAATTATAAGATAAAAGGATATCCGAAATCTTCTTGCGGAAGGGGTCATATTCTACAGGTATGTCATAAACGATGATATATCTCATATGGTTTTTTCCCTATTTTATTATTATATATTATTTCTTTGTCTGATTTTTCTTTTTATTATCCATGTTTAATTAAATAACTTATTTCTCTTCTTACCAATTCATTATGAACGGTTCATACTGGGATGTAGACCCGATCAAATAATTTGCTAATTTCCTCGCTTGTCGGATCATCTCTCGTTTATAATTCAACCTAACTTTTGAGCTTTCTCTACCATCACCTTGAGAATTGGAAGAAACATCAAATAAGCTTTCTGCTTGGGTGCCTCCGGTAACTTCAATCCTGAGTTTCTTGTAAAAGAAAGATTTTTTTTCTTTTTTTAAGCGATATCCGTGAATTGAATTATTAAAATCACTTTTCTTCAACTGATTTGTAATTAAAAGCTTGGTGACCACTCTATCAACCACGGGTTGTCGAAACTCTTCCAATAAATCAAGAGCTAAGGAAGGTTTTCCAGAGCGGTCGCTATGAAGGAAGCCGCCGTATAATTCCAAGCCCGCAGCCGCAATACCAGTAGTAACGTGCCCTTGGAGCACTGTATACCCCAAGGATAAGAGCGAATTCAGGGGATCTTTTGGGGGGCGGCGGGTTCGCCTTTGAGTTTTCAGGCCGAGCGGAAAAAGGGCGCCTAATTCTCTAAAGTATATTTTTGCGACAAAACCCTCGATACCCATCAATTCCTGGCGGTGATGATAAACCTTATCTCCTTTTGAGAGGGTTTTTGAAAACTTCTCCAATTTTCCCTTGGCTTCTTCGATCCTATTTGCTGCATGCCTCAACCTCCGATACTTTTTAGGATTGGACTTCTTTCTATTTTTGGCAAAATATTTTAGAAGACGGCGTTTGTTTTCAATAGAAGCATAAACAAATTGAGTCGCCACGTGAATTCCCCGAAAATCCTCATATGCCGCTAACTGCTGTCGGCGTGTGAATACGGTGCCAACATTCGCGAACGGCGTATAAATTCCATAGGGCGTTCCTAAAGAGGTATAGACGATATTAACGGCATAAGAGGAGAGTGCCTTTAGAGCTTGAGTCGTGATCTGGACTCCTGTTCCCAGTATGATACTCTCTACCTCTCTCATCGCCACTTCCTTATTGGGCTGGTCGGGAACGCTAATCTTAATCATTCCCTTGCGTTTGCCCACTCTCGAGCCGGGGGTTTCTATTATAAGATCCATTATCTAATTACTCACCTTCAACTAAGATGTTTTTATCTATCTCTCTTCTTTCTATTCTTTCCTTTTTTTCCATTCTTTCCTTTTTTTCCATTCTTTCCTTTTTTTCCATTCTTTCCTTTTTTTCCA
>CAZDJH010000311.1:3458-5299 GCA_964505645.1 uncultured archaeon
TTCTTTCCATTTTTTCCATTCTTTCCTTTTCTCTATCTGCTGCTTTTAATCTTTCTTTATCTATTTTATTTTCCTTTAATTTCATACCTAGTAAATCAACCTCCCGCTTAGTTCATTCATATTTAGTGTTATCGGCTTATTGGATTGATTTGATTCAACTATGAGAATCTTACCAAAAGCACCCATAATCCTGTATATCTCAAGATCTTGTGTTAAATTGGATAATTCCAGATGCTCATATGACCAAAAACTGTTTAAAAATGCTTTAAATTCGCGAGATATTTCGAATTCCCCGAGTTTAAAGAGTTCGTTAGTACTTTGATTATTTGAACCTTTCGAATGTATATCATTCATCATGGAGCACTGAAACTGATCCACTTTCTTTATATTTAGACGTGAGGTGAAGAGAGCCTCGAGCGATTTCCTTAGCTGGAAGTTCAAAGGCGGATATCTTTCATAAAGATTGATAAATTCCAAAATATAAAGCTTGCACACACGCCCAACCTCTTCTAATACCGATTTAAGGATGAATAACGGTTTATCGATTAAAATTTTGGAATATTTCTGAACCTCATGAGCTTTATAGTATTTTAGGAAAGAATATAAAATTGATTGTTTGGGAATTGCATATATCTTATTATTCCGATTTTTTTCGACTTGTGGAACTCTCAAAATTATATCATCATTTTCTTTATTTGCATTTGCTTGGCAACCACAATTATGAATTGCTATTTTTGTAGTATAAATCACTTTCTGTAGGTTTTCCTCGAGCATTTCTAAATTAATGATTTGCCTCTTACGGCCTAATATAATTCCGATGATGCCACCCTCCCACATCATCATATATCTTAATATATCAAGAGGGGCCGCAAGGACTTTAACGGCATAATCATCACTTATTAATAGGCCAATACCATGATTTTTCAAGCAGGGGTTTATATAAGGAGAGTCTATGGGATACCCACACCTTGCCTCCAAAAAGTTATCACATCGTCGATTAGGTTTTGTGCCCTTATTTCCCTTACTAATAACGCCATTTTCTCGGGCAGAAGATGTTGTTTGGGTTTGATTGAGCGTAGGTCTTGTTGCATGTATAATAGTACTGTGTAAACATTCCCAATAATCATAGAAGATCCTCTTTTCACATTTATTACATAAATAAAGCGGTATAGAGTCAAGATTCACCCGCTTTCTCTCACTTTCTTCCTTATTTAATATTGTCCCACACCCAATGCACCTGCGGTCTCTTGAGAAGCAAATATTAACCCTCCCATAAAAGAACGATAATTGGGTTCTCTGATTTGGCGTTTCTACATCAATATAGGGAAATAATTTGCCAACATAAGGTCGGAAAAGGATACGCTTAACTTTTCTGGGAGGATAGAGCAGGGAAAGAGCCGCTTTCGTGAAACCATCAGAAGTAGACTCCGTAATCTGCATTATCCCTGGCTCTTTTGGGGTTCCTTCCGCAAGGTTGGGATTTATGATCATTTTTAAATTATTATCCTTCTTGAAATTTTAATTATCTCGATTACTGCCTAATGATTTTTGTCATAGCATCACACTCCTATACAGGAATGATTTGCAAATCAATTGAAATGAATATTAATATTTCATATATCAATCCAATGATACATATTATAAACCTTCATTTAGACTTATAAATCTTTTTGTGTGATCCCTTTCGGGCACGCGATATGGACTTTATGACACAATGATGAATATTTTCGATCAAGGCGATTTTAATCATTCAACTCATTCAACTCATTCCCCGCGTTCATTTGGCTCCTGAATTTTAGACTTTTCTGTTAGATTTGAATTTATTAACATTCATATTTAAA
>CAZDJH010000312.1:0-5297 GCA_964505645.1 uncultured archaeon
CAAAATTGATAATAAAATATGAGTCGAAAATTACTGCTTATAGGGGTTGATCAATCGATCCCCTATTTACTTGATAAGTTTCTTGAAGAGAAAAAAATCCCCAACATCAGTAAATTAGTGGAAGATGGTGTGAGCGGCAATGCCTATTGCTGCCCACCGTGCGATACCCCTACCAATTGGACCACGATCGCGACGGGATCAACCGCCGCAACCCATGGACAGACCAGTTTTTATATTCATATCCCTGGCGAACCATTAGAGGAGGGCTTAGAAAAGAGGTCCCGATCGCAACTGTCGAAATTTTGCAATGCAGAATACATTTGGGATGTTGCAGATCGCGCGGGAATAAAGCCATTAGTAATTAATTATCCAAGCGGTTGGCCCGCTCACTTTAAAGAAGGGGCAATGGCAGTCCTCGCATGGCCGATTCCGGGGGCACTTCCGCGAACATTGCACCCAAAATCAGCGAAAATATATTCTAAAGATGCTAAAAATGACGAAAAAAGAATAAAAGAAGTAATGGGAGATATACAAGGTATTAAAAGTGAGGCATCGCTACTCGAATTTCAATTGAAACTTAATTTCAATTCACTAAGTCAACCTGTTTCTCTACAATGCTATATTAGAGATTCCAACGGAGCGGGATACGATTCTATAATACTTAAAGATCAGAACGCTGAATCGTCATACATTATCCCCAGAAACGGGTGGAGCGAGTGGGTTTCTGTAGACTTAGGAACCTCTGATGGGGTTTTACCTTGCCTCTTTAAATCAAGAATCTCGGAGTTGAAAGAAGATGGGAGTACTCTAAAACTAGAACTTACCCCAATCTACAATACAAAAGGATGGACGACACCCGAAAGTTTGGGCGAACAATTGGTAAAAAATGTACTGAGTTATGACTTTAACGTACAAGAAGAAGAAATCGAGTATAAGATCTCGGATGACGTTGCCTCTTACCTTGAATATGCCCAAAGGGAAACCAATACCATAGGGAAGTCAATTCGATATATTAAAGAAGATATGGATTGGGAAATGTGTTATTTCCACATTCACTTATTAGATAGCGTAAATCATAAAGAATTAGCCTACACGATGAAAGAATCTCCAATATATTCAGAGGAGAATGAACACGCGGCGAATGAAAATATTGAAAATGCGTATAAAATAGTTGATGGATTAGTGGGATACCTTATGGATCACTGTGTCGATGAGAATACTATTGTAGCCTTTGTCTCCGACCATGGAGCCATGCCTGCGTGGAAGGTGGTAAATCTTCCCTTAGCATTTATGGAAGCAGACCTGCTATCGTATAAATGGAGAGGTTCCCAAAGTCAATATAGAATTGATTGGAAAAACACACAAGCGTTTCCATATCACGAACCTCCATTTATATGGATTAATAAAAAGGGAAGGGATCCGGACGGAATTGTTTCGGAATCAGAATATGAGTCTGTAAGAGATTCGGTAATTGAACTATTAGACTCGTTAAGAGATCCTATCACGGGTGATAAAATCATCAAGCTTGCTTTGAGAAGAGAAGAGGCTGCCTTTTTAGGGTTAAACGGAAAAAGGATCGGCGATATTGTTTACTTCCTTAACCCTCCATATCAAATTTATGATGAAGTCTTAGAACAGCTTAATCCCGCACAGATTTCGCCTAAATATATGTCCTATCCCTTGGTATATCCTGCAGAACACTGTTTTGGAGCCCATGCATATTACCTTCCCACCCAAACATTCGGAAACTACTCAAACAGCGTCCCTATTGTTATAAAAGGGCCAGGAATAAAGTCCGGGGAAGAATTGAAAAACCCAGTAAACCTCATCGATCTAGCGCCCACATTTTCGGACCTTTTGGATATTCCCAGACTAAAAGATGCCGAAGGACGGATTCTATATCATCTTTTTGAATAACAGCATGCAAAAAACTTTATTTATCACTAAAACTTTTTTCCTTTAGGATTAATCACTCATAAAAAAAAGGAGTAATTGAAAAGTTGGCGCGACCGCTATGGTTTGTAAAGTTGCTAAAGAAGGCGTTTCCGGGCATTAAGGTTCTTGCCAAATTAAGCAATCTCCCCTTTATGGGGAAGATTTTTGAAATATTACTTTTTGAAGATGATAATATCTTTTATCTACCGAAAGATACTGTCGTTAACGTAAATAAAGATCTAAACCCCCCCGAAAGCTATGCGGTCCCCTCTCAAATTTTGGAATTCTTCGTTGAAAAAGCCAATTATCACTGGATCATGGATTTTTGCATATGCCGCGCCAGTATGAAGTGCGAAAATTATCCCATTGAGTTAGGGTGCCTCTTTTTGGGAAAAGGGGTACTAAATATTAACCCAAAACTGGGAAATCTAGTCAGCAAGAAAGAGGCACTTGAGCATCTTAGAAAATGTCGGCAGGCTGGGCTTGTCCATATGATTGGCAGGAATTTATTGGATAAACAATGGTTAGGCGTAAAAAACGGGTCTAAGTTATTATCAATCTGTAATTGTTGCCCTTGTTGTTGCTTATGGCGTATTGCTCCGATTTTAAACGAGAATCTCGGCTCAAAGGTGAAAAAAATCCCCGGAGTGAAGGTCTCAGTAAATAATAGTTGTGTGGGTTGTGGAGTATGTGCACAAGGAATATGCTTTGTCGATGCAATCTACCTTAAAGATAAAAAAGCACACATCACGGATGATTGCCGGGGATGCGGTCGCTGCGTGGAAGAATGCCCCCAAAATGCGATCGATTTGGTTATCAAAAATAAGAATTTTCTACTATACACCATTAAGGAACTCGATAAAATAATAAATGTTGAAGATTGAAGAGTTATAAAATTAGTTTGGCTATTATCTCTTATCTTCCCAAAAAATATTGTCCTTCTTGAGGTTTTCAATTCGGGTCCTATCCTTGAGTGCCGAAGCAGCTTGTACGACCTCTTTAATGCTATGAAAGACCGGAATGTAATTAAGCTCCAATGATTCAATAATCATCTGATATTTCTCGACATATGGTATAAAGGTTATGATCGGCTTTTTCTTTTCCGACACTGCGTTAGATATACGCCGCCCAATTTGAAACGATATATTGGGAGGGTAGGGTAATAATAATAATAGGATACATTCAATTCTCTCCACACCCGAAAGATAGCGGATCATACTTTCAATATCCTTGTCCAATACAGAGCCCGTTAAATCGATTGGATTGTTAAATGAGGCGATCTCCCGGGCAACGGGGTTTAATACCTCGTACATTTCCTTTTTCTCCTCTTCGGTAAATCTCACAGCATTCAGTCCGTAATCCTTTAACATATCAGAGCAGAGAACTCCGTGGCCTCCCGAGACGGATAAAATTGCAACATTTCCAAAGGTTATCGTATTTGTTCCGAAAGGGTTCTTTTTATGCGAGAGGACATCAAACACCTTTAAACTAGTTAATAATTCCCGCTCAGAATGAGGTTGGAGGACGTAATACTGCTTTAATGCTCCCGAGAGTACCTTCAAGTTACCACCTAAACTGGCGGTATGGCTTTCGGTCGCGATCTTTCCTTGCTCGGTAATACCGCCGAAATATGTAATCACGGTATCCTCGGATTGCTTTGCCAACTTCAAAAAGTCGCGTGCTTTCCCATCCTGAAAACCCTCTAGATAAAATGCGATATTGCTTGTATCGGGGTCTACTTGGCTGAAATACTCTAATAACATAGTTTCATCCACCACTGCCCTGTTTCCAATTGATACCGCCGTGCTCACGCCGATATTCCGCTCCTTGAACTTAACAAAGAACTGGTCGACTAAAAACCCCCCAGATTGGCTAATCAATGCCACAGACCCCTTGGGCGGTTGTGTGATCCGTTCGGTGGGTAAAAAGACAGTATCAATGAGGGGTGGCGAGTATACTCCGATACAGTTCGGTCCTAAAACCGCAATATCACTCTCGAGTGCAATCCTTTTAAGTTCTTCCTGTCTCTCAACTCCTTTCCCACCGATCTCAGCAAATCCTCCCCCTATGATGATCGCGGCGGGGATATCCAATTCTGCGCACTTCCGTATGTACTCTAATGTATCATCGGGTCCAACTGCGATCACTAAAATATCGGGGATAACTGGGAGTTCTTCCACGTTCCTATGTAACTTTATCCCCTCTAACATGCCCCCAGCGGGATGTATTCCGTACACCTCAACATCCATTTCGAATTCGTTTTTAAGCAAAATAATCCTCCCTGGTGATAAGGGATTAGACCTCGAGATACCCACTACCCCAATGCTTTTAGGCTTAAATAACTTTTTCAAATCCATATTCTACACCTTTAAGTTGTTGTTTCGTCCCTATCCGTATTGATATATAAGGTTATTTATGTTTAAGTTTATATTTATATGATTTTTTTATAAAAGATAGAAAAAAATTTAAAAAAATGCTCGGCAACCAAAGATTCTAAGGAGATATCTTAAAACTCCTCACCGCAATTCTTACATACATGCTTCTTTGCGTACATAGGAACGTGACCAATGTAGCTCAGTACTTTTGTCTTGTCTTCTATTGTTTTAATGTCTCCGCCAACCGCATTACAATTGGGACAGGTGATTCTACCCTCTTTTACTTCGATCTTTTTATCCTTCTCGGGTGGGGCATACTGTTTTAGAGCCTTTTCTGTCTCTTCTAATCGATTAAGCACTTTATCAAGCTCCTCTTCCTTTTCCTTAAGTTGCGATGTTAATTTTTCGACTTTTTCGTCCTTTGTTTCCGCGGTTGATGCTTTATCTTCAAGTTTACTGTTTAGCGATGAAATCTGTTCGTCTTTAGCGGCTATGGTTTCCTTAGCCTCGTTTAACTGCTGTTCGGTCTCGCTGAGTTTTTGCTCCTTTTCGCTTAACTGCTGCTCGGTCTCGCTGAGTTTTTGCTCCTTTTCGCTTAACTGCTGCTGTATTTGCTCTTCCTTTTCGCTTAACTGCTGCTGTATTTGCTCTTCCTTTTCACTTAATTGCTGCTGCAACTGTTCTTCTTTTGTATTAAGTTGCTGTTCCATCTGCTGTACTGTTTCATTGATTTTCTGCTCCTTTTCACTTATTATTTGATCTTTCTCGTTTAATAGTTGTTCCTTTTTGCTAATTTCTGCGTTTGCATTTGCCAACTTTTCTTTTGTCTCTTTCGAAAGGTCTGATAATTCATTGAGCCTATTTTCGAGGTTTTCCACTTGCTCCGCATAATTTTCGATGTTTTGGTTTAACTCGTTTACTTGTGAGGTTAATTGTTCAATTTTTTGGTCTTTTTCGGTTGATGCTTGCTTTGCGTTCTGAAGATTC
>CAZDJH010000313.1:0-5293 GCA_964505645.1 uncultured archaeon
ATTTACCTAATTTGGAGATTACTCGAAAGACAAATGAATTAAAGGTAGAAATACCTCAAGATTTATCTCTCCGTGCGATTAAACTCCGACTTAAGAAATTTTTGTATAAAAATAATTTGAAAGACGATTTCCGTCCAATTAGCCAGCGCGATAGTGAAAAACACGGATACATCATTAAAGAACGGAAAACCTTCGAATATACTTATTTATATTAAAATTACTTGTTTTAATTCCCAAATTATTTGGTGAAATGACTCTAAAAAGTGTCAACTCAAAATAATATTACCCTTTCAATAAAAACTGTTGATGATATAGTTAGATGTATTTCATTGTCCAGCTTATTAGAGATTTCAGGGTGGCCGAAACCGGGAAATGTACACCGCACAAAAGATTTTAATGATACGCGTTTTGAACATTTTTTGGCAGCAATAGCAGGAATTCAGCCGGAATATTATAAATTTTGTGAACGAATCGGAGAAGATTTTAAAACTCACCGGTCAGACTTGAGCTATATTGAGTTAGGTACATTTTATAAGGTTGCTGCTGAAAGAATGATGCAATGGCAAAAGGGAGGAAATGTTATTCTCGGTCATATCCTTATTTTAAGCCCCCTTGCTTCCGCGGCGGTAATTAGTTTAAAAAGAAATTTGTGCAAAATAAATGAATTCAAATCTATAGTCAAGGAAGTTATTAGCAATGCTACTATAAAAGATACCGTAAAGCTCTACAAGGCCATAAATACATGCAACCCAGGCGGACTTGGAAATGTGGATAAATATGATTTAACAGACATTGATTCAATCGTAAGGATTCAAAAAGATAAGATAACCCTAAAAAAAATATTTGAATTATCTCAAGAATATGATTTAATTAGCCGAGAGTATTCCACGGGATTCAATATTATACTTAACGAGGGGCTTCCCTATTATTTGAAAATATTTGCTGAAACGAGGGATATAAATATTGCTACAGTTCATACATTCCTTCACCTCTTATCTACTCATTACGATACGTTAATCATTAGAAAATCGGGGCGTGAAAAAGCGAAGGTTGTTTCTGAAAAAGCAGCAAATGCATTACAATTCGGAGGATTGCTAACTCAAAAAGGAAGGAATATAGTACAAAAAATGGACCTGTCATTACAAAAAAAACAAGGTAAACTCAACCCCGGAACCACAGCGGATCTACTAGCAGGTGTAATATTCTGTGCCCTCCTTTTTGGTTTAAAATTTTGAATTTTTAGTTTAGTATTAAAACAAAAAGATATAAGAAATTTACATCATAATATATTATTTTAAAGAAAAAGTGAAATACCATGAAATTCTGCGATGAATGTGGGGGGCTTATGCTTCCTTCGGAAAAGGATGGGAAAAAGGTATTCAAGTGTAAGTGCGGGAATATCGTGCCTTTTGCTGAAAACGAATCCAAAAACTATAAGATATCAACTAAAATCAAACGCGATTATAAATTTGAAGTCTCGGATGCCAAAGAAATATTGGATTGGAAGGATAAAAATCTAAAGAGTACCATTAAGGATTTTAAATGTCCTAGCTGTGGCTATACTAAATGCTCATTAAAGACCATGCAAACCAGAAGCGCGGACGAGGGTATGACGCATTTTTTGATTTGCTTGAATTGCGGTCGAATGATTAAGATTGGCTCTTAAAATCAAGCTTCCGTGAGCAAAATCGAGATATAATCATCTATATTTTGTTTTAGACGCTTATAAGATGCCCTGGAGAGTCGTAAGCCTCCAGCAAGCTTGTGACCTCCCCCTGTTCCACCTAAATCGTTAATAACTTTACTAATTAACTTATTTACCCCTACTCCATTATGTTTTTGTAGAAACTTATGAGTACATCGAATACTAAGCTTAATTGTCTGGGATTTACGTTCAAGACCCCCGAGCAAAATAATTTTATGCGGGTCAAATAGCTCGTTTACTGACGCAAATGAGCTTGTGTCCGACCAAGAAGATGGAGGGATGCTCCCTTTGATTCTAATAAAAATCGCGTGCTCGGTTTCAAAACGAGGCAGGCTGTGGGAAATTATCTTTAGATTCCTCGTCAAGCTGGAAATATAGCTGTAATAAATCTTTTTTGCATATCTAGTTATGCTCTGTAATTGAATAATTGATACTGCCGCTGAAATATTTTTAAAGCATAAGATATTTAAAAGCAAGGCATATTCAAAGGCATATCTTAATAAACCTCGCTTGTTCGGTAAGAGTGCGTAATGTCCATAACTTTCAAAGTTCCCATGCTCTTGGATTTTTTGGATTTCAGATTCTGTTAATCTGGAGACCTTTTTATCGGGATTAACATGAAGTTGACCCAAAAAGGACTTAATAGTATTATTGGTGTCGCCGCCAAATCGTTTTACAAAAGGTAATATGCTATATTTCAATCCATTTTTAATAGAATCATGCATCCCCCCAAAGAGAAGTAAGCCCTCTTTGTCTTTAATAATTTCTTCAGCAATAAGCTCCTGATATATATCCTCATTGAATGATTGAAGCTGGTCCATCGGCTTTAAAGAGTCCCCCGCTATCCCTATTACCGCCAGCCAGCCCTGCTTAATTATTTGCGATTTGATGGCTTTAGCAAACATATAGGTTAAGGTTGCCCCGGCAACATGATCGATTCCATCGAAACCATAGAGCGTGGGGTTTACAAACATTAGATTCTCGGGGTGTTGGTCCATAGAGATACTACTTTCAACTTCATGATGATCCAAAATAAAGAATTTCTCGTTTCTTTTTTTAATAATTGGGATAAGCTCATTTAAATTTGAACCGACATCAGTAAAAATAAAGGCTGTTTTATCCGTATTCCTGTTGGAAAAAATTCCTTCAAGATAGTTTTGCCACGATACCGAACGATTATATATAAAATAATCATAGTTTAGATGCATCCTATAAAGTAAATTTTGGACCAGATGTAAAGATGAGATACCATCGGCGTCATTATGGCTGATAGCAATTACTTTATGAAAATGAGTAGATAAATCTCGAAAAAGACTGACTGCCATCTCAAATTTATTTAAAAAAGCATATCTATCTGGTTTAGTATCCATTCAAATCATTATCGTTAAGCTGAGTATTTTAAATGTATGGAAATTCTTTAAGTAATTATAAATTAAATTGTATCCGTTATTATGTTTATTTAATTGAAATATTAAAATGTTTATTAAATAATTCAATAAATTTCATATATAATAATTTAAATATACATTATCATAAATAATAAACTAAATAGGTTATCTTTTCAAAATTAAAATCGATTAGTTTAAAAATCAATGTTAGATACCCCTATAAGTTTAATCAAAAATTATAAGGGAATCAGTTCTATTTCTAATAACACCACTACATATGCATAAAAAATTTATTAACTGAATCATTTAAAAATTCATATTATAAAGGAAGTTTGGAGAAAAATATGTGGAACTTTACAATGAAAAATAAGACAAACTTAAAACAATGCTCGTTAAGCTTAATATTTCTAAGTCTAATCCTATTTCAATCTGTGTTAATAATTTCTGCTCAAACTAGTAATACGATGCAATTAAATAATACATCTAATTATACTCTAAAGGCTCAAAATTTTGAAAAGGATGATTACAGTTCAATTTTACGGAAGGTAAAAAGCGGATTAGGAAGCGTATCAGTTTTAAATTTTTCTTTCCATGAAAAAGGATTTGTAAATTATAGTTCTCAATTTCCCGACTTGGAAGATGATATCTCTCAAGAGGGGCTTAATGTTAGTTATTTAGGCACCATATTTAATAAAACAATCTCAAATGCGTCAAGGAATTATCTTAATGATGAATATATAGATCAGAACACCCTAAGTATTATGATTAAAGAAAGCATTGAGGTCGCATTTGATAATAATTCGGATTCAAACGGATTGAGTGGTTATATCCTATATCTTCCCCGCTTGTATCCTATAGAAATAGAAAAGATTTATGTCAATAATAGTCTTCTTGATGAGAGCGAATATTCTATTGAAATGGTTGATAATAGTTATCAATTTATTAAATTTAATTACTATGATAAGTTCGGAGAAATGATTAATGGGCACTTCTCTTTAGATTTTCTATTTTCCTATATATTGACATTAGAATCGTGGGAGATAACTCAATTAAATTCTAAAGACCTTCTGGTTCAAAATGAAACCCAAAATGTTAGAGCAGATTATAAATATTCATTTGAAATAAATGGAAAAAAATATACAGGTAATAGACCTTCTATTTCCACTAACGAAGCTTCGAATCTAACTCTTAGCTTACAAGTGAGTCCCTTTGATATGGCTCAATTGATTAATCTTAGTTTATCGCTAAATGGGGATCTTGTAAGTGATATATCGAATTATCTCTTTAATGATAACATTAATATCTCTTTAGGAGATTCGTTTACCGCTAACGGAAGCACTTTTATACTGAATTTTTCCTCAGACTTCGAAATCAAATTTTTAGAAGCCGTAGGTAACTTTTGGGCAATTGATAGGCTAGCCCGTGATGCCGATATTCGCCAGAGGATATATTTTCCTTCCGTTGTGGATGGTCCGAAACATCTGTTAATTAAATTTACGATCGACGAACCCTCGATTGGTGGCCTTCAATATAGAAACCATCAGTCGCAATTTGACAGGTCATTCGGTGTATTTCGATCCCCCCAAGGAATCATTAACATCACCACTCCAGCATTGATCAGAGGAGAACTTGCTTGTCCATTTATCATTAAATACCAAGTAGAGAAAAGCTTAAAATTAGTAGTTACTGATAACTTAAATATGCCTTTAATAGGTGTAGATGTGATAGTATTATATTATGACCGTCCATTTGGGACCTACATCTCAAAAAGTTCTACACAACCAATTGCTCCACTGAGTACCGATCAGAACGGGGAAATTATTCTCAAAAACCTTCCCAATGGGAATTATACCATTCAAATTTACCGAAACGGGAACCTTAGAGCCATTCAGATCGTATCAACCAACACCGAGGAACATTATATCAAAACAAATATCCTTCATATTCCAGTTGTGATTATGGTATTTGGAGGGATAAGTACAATAACACTTGTGATTGGTATTATCTTATATCTTAGGAATAAAATTGAGCATTAACCTTGATCGTAATTTATGTTGAAGAACTAAAGGAATTTGTTAACCTTTTAGATGAAAGGGTGATGGATAAAATCTTCTACGAGTTCAATGAAGGATCAAAAGAAACCTCTATTCCTAAGGAAAATTCGGATCAAATTATTTTACAATTTTTAAGTAAGGTTGAA
>CAZDJH010000314.1:0-5264 GCA_964505645.1 uncultured archaeon
CTTACTAATAATTTTTGTACCGATTCGTTTTAAATATCAATCATAATGGTATATTGATTAAAAATTTTAAATATACTTTACTTTTTAACATACTATCAATATTAAACAAGATTGGAGCAAATTATGAATTATACTAGGAATGATTTATTAAACGCGGACTCCACAATGAACCAATTACGTAATTCTATTTACCATCTCGCTCGGTTAATGGCAAAAAATAAGGTTTCCGATATTAAAGGCAGGCTCCGACGGATGGGAAAAAATATCGCCGCAACTTATGTGAATTATTGGAAGCCCGTTAATTTGGTAAATCGCGCCAATATTGAGGAGACTATCGCAGAAATTTATAAAGAGATCTTAAAAAGTTCGGTCTCTATTGAAGTTAATAAGGCAGATAATCTAATCATTGTAAAAGATTCCAGTTGCGCCTTATGTAAGTATCATTACAATAACATAAAGATTGCCGGCTGTGAAATCCTTTTAGGGTTGATATCCGAATATATCAACATTATAAATAAGGAATCCATCCAAAAATCATATTTAACCTTGGAACCAATAAGAGTGCAAGAATCAAAAGCACTTGGGAATGCGAAATGCGTTCAAGTCTTTAACTACAAAGTGGGGGGCGAAGAATAATGGGGATTGTTAAGTGGTTAATGAAAAAGATAACAAAAGCCTTCGGGGAAAACACAAGTTCCTTATTTTATTCCTTACTGTATAGGGAAATCCTTAAGGAAATTAATGAGATAACGAATGATGAGGAATTAAGCTTAGTTGTAATGCGCGAGATTGGAAAGAGGGCTGCTAATGAATCTTGTGAGCGCCATTCAAATATATTTTCTTTTATGCCCGGAAGTCCTAAGAGGGTTTTGGATTATTTCGATCTTTTATGGTTGGTAGTGTTTGGGAAAGAAATCGAGGAACTTTCCCATGAGATGATTCCTATAGAAGATTCCCCATATGATGATTACGTGCTAAAGATTAAAAATTGTCCTATTTGCGCTGATTATGGCCTTGCAGCAGAAGATACATTTTATCTTTCAAAGGTAAGCAATGATTCGGAAGGGATGGCCTGTGGGTTATGTGGTATGCTCCAAAGTGTTGCGAACTTTATTCTAAAAGTCAAAGAAAACAGTTATAGAATAACCATTAAAGAACAAAAGTGTATGGCAAAAGGGGATGATTGC
Source organism: uncultured archaeon (assembly GCA_964505645.1). Taxonomy (GTDB): domain Archaea; phylum Asgardarchaeota; class Lokiarchaeia; order Sigyniarchaeales; family SOKP01; genus TEKIR-8. Next base: position 1,188 of record CAZDJH010000314.1, read on the forward strand.
CTTCAATTATATTGTAAGGTATATGATTACAACGAATGGAAGGTGTTTAGAAGGGCACAAAAGAAAAAAAACCTATTATCGAAGGTCTATCTCGAGGAAGAGGAAGAAGATTTCATTCAAACCCATAAATTAGATCTCATCGATCAACTACAAGATATGCTCGCCCTTGATAAGTTAGAGGAACTGTTGGATGAGCCCCTTGAGTCAATCAAGGAAAGAGTTGCTGACCTCATTCGCAATAAGATCAATATGGAACCTGATCATTTCTTCGATTACTTTCGAAATTACGAGGATGATATGATCCGCATTATTGGCTTTTTAGGCGTCCATCTTCTCAATGAATACGGGGGTTTAATTGAAAAGGCATTGCAAAATGACACCTTGGCAAAGGCGGCGGGCTATTTATTCAAACATCTTCAAGAGTTAATGCTCTTATTTATCCCCTTGGATGTGGTCAATGAATATCATGAGTTATTGATTAATTTCCTTGAAGGGTTAGCACCCGGCGAAATGGTTGAAAACCTTAGAAAATACAATGGTCGGGATGATATCATCTTTCTATTCGAGGGGGCCCAAATTGCCTTAGAGGATCTCGGAATTGAGTTTTCCGCATTGAAGGAAAATATTTGGGAGGAGTTAAAACGAGAACGGGAAAAGGGGTTTTCTCCCGAAGAAGAATCGATGATGGATAAGACCCGAGAAAACTTCCCAAAGATCGTTCAGATAATTCAAGAGCTCGTGATGGTAATTAGTGAGATCTTAACGCTCCCCATTAGAGTTGGGATTTCCGAGGCCCATTACGGACTCAAAACGGCGGTTAATTCAGTTGTCTCAGAAGAAGAAGGATTAGCAGGCTCGATTAAAACGCGTTTCGATACAATATTTGACGCCATTCAAGAACTTAGGCAACAATAATTCTTACTATTTCTACTATTTTTTATAATTGAGACTTTGTTAAGTTGGATTTTTTTCAACTAATTAAATTAAGAGTTTGAAAAATGCGATAAAAACTCATCCTCATTAAATAAAAAAAGAAAAAAGTAAAAATTTTGGTTGAAGATTTTTATTTCGCTTAAATATTAGGTTAGACTTTCAATCCAAGGTATGTCCAAATAGCAAATGTTGACATAACTCCTCTGACAATTCCAATTATCGGCCCTACGTCTAAAATGCTATCCAATGTCCCACAAACCACAAATATCGTAAATCCTATTGATAGAAATGCGAACTTTTTTCTTAAGGCCCCTGTTGCTTGTTTTGCTTTTAATCCGAAGCCTACCCCTTCAAAAATCAATACAGATAAAAGAAATAGAGCAACAAGCCAGAATGATATTGCACTTCTATTAAACCCCGTGTTTATCATTACCAATTCACCTGCACCAGGTTCCTTCCATGTAAATGTTCCTAATATCTGCCCTGCATTACCGTTTGGAAACAAAAATATAAGGAGCTCAAAAATTATCCCTAAAATGAGAAATATAACAATGATAATTTTCTTTTTATCGGGAGCTAAGAGCTCTCCACCAAGATACATCGCAAGAACAATCCCCGGCGCCACCCACAAATAACTTAACCAGCCATATAATTCCGCGGGCAGATGTAATGCTCCTCCGGTGAATAACACTGTGAGAAACTCAACAAAAGGCCCAAGCCAGAGAAATCCTACCACAACCACCATTGCTGCAGCAAAATATAATAATTTTGCCCCCAACTTTTTAGCATGATAAACCGAAAGAGCACCAAAAATAGTAGACGAAAGAATGATTAAGGCTGCCGTCAATCCATCTAATAAAACTAGTTCTATTGTCATTTTTTTTCACCTTTCTTATGTTTTTCTTATGTAATTCTTTTTAATTTAATATTTTTTTATATTATTGTATAATATAAAAGACTTATTCTTTTTTTAACGATTACTACATCCTAAGAGCTTTGGTTTTTTTTATACATCTCGTAAAACCAATCCACAATATATTGGTAGAAAAATCGTTCCCTTAGCACGTCATAGTGGGATTTGTGTCTCAGACTCGTTAGTTTTGCGATATCCTCCGAGTTTATCTTCCCCTGCTTAATTAAATCCATCCTTGTTTTAAATTGGTCTACCATATTTATAGGGCGTAAAATTTTCGAAATCGCATTCGATATTTCTTTCATTATATTTTCTAGGGTTTCTTCGGAATACCTAAGAAGAGGCTTATTCCGTGTTAAATAGATGTTAATTTTTTGGCTTAACTCATCTTTTTTGCTATAATGGACGAGTTCCTCACTCCCCAGCATCTTATCTAAATAATTCATTAATTCTGACGTGATTTTTCCGTTTATTTCAAGCGCACTAAGTTGAGAATCTAATTTCTTTAAAAACTTACGCTTTAAGTACTGCTTATATTTTATTATTATGGCTTTATTTTCCTTGATATCGGAGCATATTTCGACCACCTCTCCCTTTGGTGTGGCATATGTAAATCCATGCCCCTGTGGTCCTAAACCTCCAAGAAGAACCATTGATAAGCTGAAAAACTTGTAGGCTTCTTGTTTTGATATTTCGTCCAGATTTTCAAGTATGTTCGAAGGAGAGACCAGGTGTTTTTTTTGGACCCGTTCTTCCCTTAGAAGATGGGATGTATAATTAATCCTATAGATATATGAAGTTGTAAATTCTATAAAATCCCCCTCATCTTTAGTCATCTCCCTTTTTTTGTCATATTGGCTTAGAAACTCATTTATAAATCTTTTTATCGGACCTAATCTCTTTACGCTTAATCCGTAGATTGAATAATTATTAAAAAAGCTGTTTTTTATATATTCAATTAACTGACTTATGTCCGTATATAGGGAATATGCATTTGCCGAATCGACAAAAAAGTCATAGAGTGCCTTCGGAATGATTTTACGCACGAAATATATGAGCGAATTATTCACCTTACCAAATAAATCTTCTAGGTTTCCTAAGAAAAGCGTATCGTCGTATAAAGGGGTTATTTCCTCCTTCTCTTCAGGGGTCAACTCCCTTTCAAGTAGATTATATTTGTTATAAAACCGAATTATATTGATTATTTCGCCCAAAGCGGAGGTCCTATATCCTGTACTAACATCTTCAATACATGATTTTATTAAGTTTGAGATGATTTGAAACCGGTCGGGAATTCTCTTCACGGCAATAAAAATGTCAAGTTCATCAGAAAATGAAATTAATTGATGAAAACGATTCAATTTTTTCTTTATTAGTGCGTCCGAGAGCGCTTTATAGTACGATTTCTCGATTGCCTCTCTATATACGGGATCTAAATTCCTGACACTTACTTTTTCTAATTCTTGATACAAAAGATGGAAATCACCTTCTTCAAGGGCTCTTAGTATGTTATGGACAATGTAGAACTTAATCTCTTCAATATGTTTCACGAGTAATCATTCGAGGGGTTTTTTTCTATCAATTATATATTTTATTCTCTAATAAAAAAAATCAACCCACCTTAATTATTTTAAGTTTAATTTTTCATAAAATTTTTAGAGAAACTAATATATAATTCTCTTTAAGAAAGGTACAGAAACCAAAACACAATAAGAAAAGTTACTCAATCTAATAATTTGGCGATCTGATCACTAACACTATTAATGTGAAGGAAGACCATACCAAGTGATGGGTCAGGCTTAGTTAGAGTGGCCAAAATGGCATTGTTGCCCGCTTGCGACAAGATAATAAGTCCATCTACTCCTTCAATTAAGATGCGTTTTAATTCGCCCCTCGCAAGTTCTTGGACGGCTCGTTCCGAAACACTTAAGATGGCAGCACTCATCGCTGATACGATCCCATCATTTACATTTTTCGTTAAAGCGGAGCATATTGGTAATCCTTGCACTGAGACGATTGCGCTTCCTTGCACATCCGAATTATCCGCCTCTAACTTTCTCAATAAGTTTGTTAATTCACTTATGTTTTCGGTCAATATTAATCGCCAATTTTACTTTAAATTAATTTATTATTATAATCTTATAGCTTATGAAATAATAATAATATTGCTTTTATTAATTTTTTGGCTAATTTTACAAAAGAAGGATCATTTATAAAATCTTTCAACGGAG
>CAZDJH010000315.1:0-5256 GCA_964505645.1 uncultured archaeon
CTCAAGGTAGCGGTGAGGGTCGGCGGGCACGAGTGTCACATGGAAGTGGACGTATTCGACATTATAGGGGATGTCTATCACATCTATACCACCAATACGAGCGGTGGGGAGCCGTTACATTATGGCGATTATCGTGAGGTCCCCTTCGGTGCCGCCATATCAGGACCCTATACACTTACCTTCACCAAACTCGACGGGCCCCCCACGAATATCCACATTCAGGTGCTCAAGGATGAGCCGTGCGTCGAGAAGATAGCTGACCCTCGTGAGGTGGTCTTTTCGCGTATCTCCAAGTTCACCGGGATGGTGGGCGGGAATAACGATCAGTTCGTCCGCAACCTCAGCGCCCAGCGGTTATATAGGGTCTGTATCGCCCGTATATCCCCGGTGCGGGGCGACCACCCCATCAACATCTCGCTTGACCATAACCTCGTGGACCCCAGTCTGAACCGCACATCTTACCCCATAGTATGGCCTGAGAACGTGGAGCGCATCTATGTCCCGCTCGAGTACCACTTTGGAACTGCGGTCGGCGGCGGCTACAGGTTTAACTTCACCTATCACCTCCCGATGCAGCACACGAACCTCATGGTGCTTGTGGTGGACAAGGGCTTCATTGCCTCGGGGGAGGAGCCCCAACCCCCCGACAATTCCACTAACACGCCGAACAACATCACAAGAGAGACGCAGCGATATATCGTGACAATCCCCTTGGGTGCTCAAGTTGGATTCGTGTTGGGCGTAGGCGGGCTCACCTTGGCGACCCTCGCGATCACCGCGTATGCCAAGCGCACGGGTGCAATTTAAGCAATAAGACGTACTATTTTTTTCTTTTTTATTATCTTTCTTTTATCTTTCTTTCTGTATTTAATTCCTGGTATAGGTGTTTCATTTAGTTTTATAAGGAGCTTCCAGATCGATGAATTTGGTTTTATAAATATCAATAAGATTACCGACAAAGATTCTTATAAAGAAGGGATCATCTGTATATGGTGGGGGTTTCCATTATTTATCAAGATTGGCTCTTTCACTTTATTTCAAGAGGAAAGCGGGCAGCATTCATTAATGTTATATTAAGATCTCGGGATAAACACTTGAATGGATTTCATGCTCACAGCTACTTTTTGAGTAAGAGTAGCATCTCGAGATAAGAGAGGTCGCCTGCTCGATATTTTTTTAAGGTCGCTTGCGAAAAGAGCCCTCTTTGTATCCCGAGTATTATGAGTTATATATCGACGGCTCCTTACACGAGAACACGACCTATGGAAGCGGTCCTATTTGCCACAATTTAGACGTTCTTGCGGATTCATTAGGTCCGCACTTAATAGAAATCAATGCCTATGCCTTAGACGGCGATTATGCCCGATATTCGACGAATATAACGGTGTATTCGAGCTCCAATCTCCTTATGGAAGTGAACGCATTGGAAGATATCATATTTCTTTCTAATGGGAATCTGTTGAACGTTTCATTTTCCACCGAGTATCCAGACTTCTATGAAATATTTATTGCGGAAGAATTGGTCCAAAACGGGAGCTATTCAACCAATCCTATACTATACGATTTGGATTATCTCGCACGTTCGCTGAGTATATATCCCGTGGAGATTTATGCCTATGCTTTGGACGGAGATAACGTTTCCTACACTAAGAATATCAGCGTCTATTCTAGCTCAACCCTTGAACTTCAGGTGAACGCTTTAGAGAATATCAAATTTTTATCGTCAAACAATGCTTTAAATTTCTCACTACTGACAGAATATCCCGAATATTACGAGTTATTTATTGATGGGTTTCTTAAGCGAAACGAGTCATATACCAGCGAGCCGATTACGCATTGTCTTGACTACCTATCCGATGACTTAGGCATTCATTCGATTGAGATCTACGGGTATGCCTTAGACGGCGATATAGTCCATTACGCGACCAACATCAGTACCTATTCCGATTCCGCGCTTACCCTTGAAATGTACATGCTAAATAATATAAAATTTCTATCTGTAGGAAATCTCATGAATTTTTCACTGAGTTCGGAATATCCGGAAGGGTTTATGATCTATATAGACGGAATTTTGGTCCAAAACGGTACTTTTTCTACCGAAAATATCATATGCGACTTGGACACTCTTTCGCCGAAATTGGGAACCCACCTAATTGAAATCTACGCGAGCGCCTTAGACGGCGACACCCTTTCCTACGCAACCAACATAAGCACCTATTCCGATTCGGTCTTAGGGATCGAAGTCAATCACCTCGAAAACATCAAATTTTTATCAGTTAATAACACATTGAATTTCACGCTCAATACCGATTATCCCGAGTATTACGAGCTATACATTGATAATACCCTGAAGCAAAATGATACTTATACTTCGGAACCGATTTTATATAACTTAGATTATCTATCTGGGAAATTAGGGATGTACAACGTTGAGATATACGGATACGCATTAGATGGCGACGAATTATACTACAGCCAGAATATTTCGGTGTATTCGAATTCGCAACTGCGGATACAAATTAATTCAGTAAATGATATAAAATTCTTATCGACCAATAACACCTTAAACGCTTCACTATTGACGGAGTATCCCGATTATTATGAACTCTTTATCGATGGGGTATTAAAACTCAACGACACATTTGGTTCGGACGAGATTTGCTATAACTTAGACGTTCTTGCGGATTCGTTAGGTCCGCACTTAATAGAAATCAATGCCTATGCCTTAGACGGCGATTATGCCCGATATTCGACGAATATAACGGTGTATTCGAGCTCCAATCTCCTTATGGAAGTGAACGCATTGGAAGATATCATATTTCTTTCTAATGGGAATCTGTTGAACGTTTCATTTTCCACCGAGTATCCAGACTTCTATGAAATATTTATTGCGGAAGAATTGGTCCAAAACGGGAGCTATTCAACCAATCCTATACTATACGATTTGGATTATCTCGCACGTTCGCTGAGTATATATCCCGTGGAGATTTATGCCTATGCTTTGGACGGAGATAACGTTTCCTACACTAAGAATATCAGCGTCTATTCTACCTCAACCCTTGAACTTCAAGTCAACAACCTGGAAAATATAGAATTTCTATCAAGCGACAACACCTTGAACTTTTCTTTGCTGTCAGAATACCCCGACTATTATGTTTTGTACATTGATGGGGTCCTAAAGCAGAATGAATCATTTACAGACGAGCCGATTTCCTATTGCCTTGATTACCTATCCGACCAGTTAGGCATTCATTCGGTTGAAGTCTTCGGGTATGCGCTAGACGGTGATATAATTCATTACGCGACCAACATTAGTACCTATTCCAATTCCACACTAACCATCGAGGTCAATTCCTTGGAAAACATAGAGTTCCAATCGACTGAAAATAGTTTTAATTTCACATTAAAGACGAAATACCCCGAAACCTATACGGTCTATATAGACGGAATTTTGGTTCAAAACGATACCTTTTCTACCGAAAATATCATATGCGACCTGGACACCCTTTCGGCAAAATTGGGAACTCACATGATTGAAATCTACGGGTATGCCTTAGACGGCGACACCCTTACCTATACGACCAATATAAGTACCTATTCCAATTCGGTCTTGGGGGTCGAGATTCACCAACTCGACAATATTAAGTTCCTTTCGAGCAATAACACTCTTAACTTCTCGCTGAAAACCGATTATCCCGATTACTATGAGCTATATCTCGACGGCAGTTTAGAGCGTAATACAACATATATCGGCGAGGAGTTATTAGTTAATCTGGATACCCTTGCAAATATATTGGGTCTTCATACCATCGAGATCTACGCATGGGCACTTGACGGCGACTTTATTCATTATTCCACGGAAATTGAGACCTATTCCAATTCAACCCTTTCAATACAGGTGAACCGCCTTGAAAATGTTAAATACTTAACCATGGGAAATACCGTGAACTTTACGCTTATAACCGATTATCCCGATTACTATGAATTCTATTTAGACGGCTCATTGAAAGCGAACAATTCCTATGGTGCCGACGGGATCTTATGTAATTTGGATTCTGCTTCTGATATTTTCGGAATGCATACCATCGAGATCTACGCATGGGCACTTGACGGCGACTTTATTCATTATTCCACGGAGTTTGAAACCTATTCCAATTCCACCTTAAGCATAGATGTGCGGCACCTTGAGAACATTAAATTTCTGTCCTCCGGCAATACCGTAAATTTCACCATAAACACCGACTATCCCGACCATTATACATTGACCGTAAACGGCGAGGAAATTTATAACGGGCCCTTCGGTACCTCCGAAATCTCGCATAGTTTGGACCCGTATACCTCTGAGCTGGGAACGCACCACATCATCATAGAGGCTTGCGCCCTCGACGGCGACAATGCCGCGTACACAGCATCGTTTTTGACCTATTCCGATTCGGTCCTTTCCTTGGGGGTGGATGCAAACCCAACCTACGCTTATAACGAGGAAGATGGATACTTTGTTAATATTTCCATTGATTCTGAATATTCGGGGGATTATAGTGTAAGATTAGACGGTCAAACCATAACTAATGCGCAGTTTCTTGCGTTGGGGAGTTCTCATTCGATTCGATTTGAGGACATTAACACGGGCAATCATACTATACACCTTATCGCGAACTCGATCGACGGGCAAAACAAGACGATCTCAACTTCATTTCAAGTAGTCCACAGCTCAAACACCATAATACAGGTACTAAAACAGACCACCAATGTCCTATTAAATTCGAAGAACCATTCCGTTGTTTTTCGCTTGTGGTCCCATTATCCCGAGAGTTATGGTGTTTTTATCGACGAGATAGAAGTGTTTTCGGGATATTTCATTAACGGTGAGACAATATCGATTTCCATTAACAATTACACAGGCAAGGTCGGGTTCCATAACGTTAGTATTGTATGTTCGGGGCGCGACGGTTTGATTGATACGCACGGATTCGGTTTTTCGGTCATATCCCTAGAAGATACCAAGGGAGCAAAACCAACAAGTTCACAGCTGTTAGTCTTTACGCTATTTTCACTCCAAATCGGTGCGATGGTAAGTGTGAGCGCCTTTAGCACATTCAAGAAAAAGCAGTTAAAACACACAATTAATCTCTCGGAAAAGACCAAAAAATTCAAATAACCTTTTTTATTTTTATTCTTTTTATTCTTTTTATGTCTCTTTATCTCTTTTTATTTCTTTTTATAAGTTCTTTAAGCTCCTTTAAAAATAAGTTCATT